>JAFYLQ010000026.1 GCA_017550105.1 Clostridia bacterium
AGCGCCACCTTGCCAAGGTGGAGGTAGCGAGTTCGAGCCTCGTCATCCGCTCCATTTTAATAGAATTTTGTTGTTGACAAAACATAAAAACTGTGTATAATATAGTAGTGTTTTGCGAGAGCAAAATTTATATATAGGGGTATAGCTCAGCAGGTAGAGCAGCGGTCTCCAAAACCGCGTGTCGTGAGTTCGATTCTTACTGCCCCTGCCAGAAAAAGCACTTGCGAAAGCAGGTGCTTTTTTCAATGAAATTTGCCTTACGGCAAGTGAAATTATTTCACATTGCGTAGCAATATTTCATCAGAATTCACCCCACACCTGCAATGCAGACGTGGGGTGATTTTAGTTATCCAATATATCAAATTCAAAAAACTCATACGGATATCTGCCGTGGAGGTCTTTTTTGCCACTTTGGTTAACAACGAATATTTTTTCGCTCTTTCCCAAAACGGCTACCTTGACTTTATCGTGGGTGTTATACGTAAAATGATTTTTAGCCCGTCTGTAAAGTGGGTGTTTGGCTTTAAATATTTCGGGTATCTGTAACGCTGACGAGCAGGAAAGCAAATCACAGTGAAGCCTTTCTGTTAAAATATCCTTATCGCATTTATCTGAAAAATATTCATACACCCTCAGAGCGTATTCAGACAGATTCATTTTACTACCGTCAACGAAATTACCGAAATCAAAAAACAATCTAAAAGGCTCAAAACCGATTTCATTAATTAAATAATCAAGTGTAAGCAAAAACCTTCCGCTGTTATAAAGCCTTTCAAGGGCATCCTCGCATTTTTTCAAGCCATATATTTCTTCTTCAGATAGCCACGGAGTTGACGTAACCTCATACGGAGGCTCGGGGTTAAACTCACAGGGATATTTATCGGGCTTTTCGCGCATATCGGCACCGTGTAAAAGCTTCAGGAAGCCCATTTGGAGCATATGAGCACCGAGGGTATATCCGATATTAAAGCTACGCTCAAAGCTCCTGATATCCTCCCCTGTAAGCCCTGCAATAAGGTCTATGTGAACGTGCATATTATTAAAGCTGATAAGTCGCTTTATATTTTTAATAAGCCTTTCTGTATTGGTTTTTCGGTTAATAGCCTTTAAAGTATCCTCATTAAAGGACTGCATACCGATTTCAAGCTGAAAAAGTCCAACAGGTGCAGTTTTAAGAAGCTCAAAGGTTTCCTCGGTCAGTATATCCCCTGCTATTTCAAAGTGAAAGCACACGTTTTCGGGAATGTGTATTCCCCTTTGCTCAAGAATGAATTTAATAATTTCGTTTGCACGTTTACTGTCCGCATTAAAGGTTCTGTCAACAAGCTTAATGGTTTTAGTGCCACTTAGTGCAAGGTTTAAAATGTCCGTTTTAACCTGTTCCATATCAAAAAAGCGTAGCTTTGAGCATCTGCCCGATAAACAGAAAGCACATCTGTAAGGGCAACCGCGACTCGTTTCAAGATAGGCAATTCTACCCTTAAGATTATCGTAAAAATCCTCGGTATAGGGTGACGGAGGGGTGCCGATGCATTCTGCCTCAGGATTTTTCAAAATCACACCTTTTTCACGATAACAAAGTCCATCAACATCGGTAAAATCACCATTCGTTACAAGCGTATCAACTAACTTCGCAAAACTGACTTCACCCTCACCGCAAAGGACAAAATCTATAAAATTATTATCATTCAAAACGCTCACGGCTCTGTAAGATACCTCGGGCCCACCAAGAACTATAACAGCGTTGGTTTTTGTTTTGATATATTCACATATTTCAAAAGTTTTGTTTACGTTCCAAATATAGCAGGAAAAAGAAATAACGTCGGGTTTCTCGTTAATTATACTGTCCGCAAAAGCAATGATATCTGCATTTATAGTGCTTTCAAGCACCTTGCACTGAGCCTTACTTTCACAAAATTTTTCAACACCCGATTTAAGACACCAGGGCGCTAAGGAAGCGTGAATATATTTAGAGTTAAGACAACATATTGCAATTTTCATAAGCACCCTCCTTTTATTAATGCTATAATTTTATCACAAATAAAACAATAATCAACATTCTTTTTAAAATAGCCTTTTAAAACTTTGCTATTTATGATATAATCCAACCCGAGGTGAATTTATGAAAAAAATAGCCCTTAAATTATGTGCTTGTGTTCTTATGCTTTCAATGCTTTCATCCTGCGGCGGCACCAAGGTAACAAGAACAAAAGATATTACTGATAAAATCACTCAGACCTCTGTTATTGAAAAAACAGATATATACGAGCTTGAGAATTACGGAACCTTTTTCAATAATTTCAGCGAACGCTTTATTGTGCCGGGCTTATACGAGGGTATTATTCCACAGGGAATTTGCTTTGACGAAACAACCGGTTATATGCTTATAACAGGCTACTACGAGGACGGTATTTACCCCTCAATGCTAATGTGTGTTGACCAAAAAACAGGTAATTTCATCAGTGCTCACCCCCTTTCAAACACCGAGGGCGAGGCGTACTACGGTCACGCAGGTGGTATAGCATCTTCACAAAACACAGTGTATATAACAACGGACGGTGAATGTTATACTTTTTCCTCATCTGTTTTAAAGGAAACAAAAAACAATGAAGAAATCAGATTTACAGGCAAATTCAAAATCAACACCCTCGGCTCCTTTGCCTGTATAAGCAATAACGTTTTGTGGACGGGCGATTTTATAGAAAGCGACGACAAGGAGCGTGAAAAGGTTACCAACGTTACCACCCTTAATAACGGCGAAACCTTCTATGCCTATTGTGAGGGCTACGTACTTGAAGACGGCTTGCCCGCTATAAAAAACATAAATAGCGAAGGCAACGGGTACATTCCCGACTATTACCTTGCAATACCCGAACAGGTACAGGGAATGGCGTTTACAAAAACCGATAAAATCATTTTCAGCACAAGCTATGGCAGAAAAAACGATTCAAAAATTTATATTTTTGACGACGTTTTAATTTCCGAAAAGGTTGGCACCGTAAAGGTGGATGACAAAAACGTTGATTTGTTTGCCTGTGATAATGAATCGTTAATCAAAGAAATTACCGCTCCGCCTATGGCAGAAGGTCTTGCAATACATTATGACGGCATTTATATGATATTTGAATCGGGTGCCGAAAAGTACAGAAATCACGGCGGCAAAAACCCACTTGAAAATGCATTTTTTACAACTATAGAATAAAATCAGTACCGAAGCTTCAAAAGAAACTTCGGTACTTTTTTATATTTCTATAAATTTATTCAGTTTGAATGAGTAAACGTACTTCTCCTTTACCCTTATACCCTCGCACTGTTCAAGTGCCTCGGTATAAATGCTAAGCTGGGGTGAATACATCTGCACAAAAGCATTTTCATCGGTAATATTATCCGTCTTATAGTCAATAAGCACGGCTTCACCATCTTCAATAAAAGCACAGTCAAGCTTACCCTGAATAACTATATCCTCATCTGCTATATCTGCCGATAAATTATTATACAACTCCCCTGCTTTTTTCAGGAAAGCAAATTCATACTCCTTAAGCACCCTTGAGGAATTAAGCAAACGTTCACCCAAAGGATTATTAAAGAATTTAAAAATTGACTGAGCATCAAGAACCTCGGCTTCCCTTTCATTAAGAATACCTGCAGTTTTCAGTCTTTCAATTTCTGCTTCGGGGTTTTCGTTAGCACAAGTAAAGTCACAAAGTTCAAGGAATTTATGAATTGCCGTACCTCTTGAAGCGCCCGTAAATGCTTTATTTAGAAATGCAGGCTTTTCGGTTGCGAAATAACCTCTTTGAGTCTTGTTATTTTCTGTAGAGGAAGCGGCAACCTTTGCAAGAACACCCGAGTAATCATAGGGGTATTTATACTCTGTTTTTTCTTCAATAAGTTTTAATAACTCATCATCAACGGCTACAACTCCGTTTTCGTTGGTTTTTTCATCCACTTCAACAAAAACGCCGTCTTCCGTAAAATCAACGTAGGTTGTATCCATCGAGAAGCTATCGCCATTAAAAGTAGCAGTCTCGTACTCTGCTTTTTCTCGTAAAATACCGCAATCCTTGTGCTTTGCGAAGGCACTTAAAAGCCATTCGCTCATACTTGATGCACGATAAACCGCATAGGGGTGAAGTTTGCCGTTAGCATCAAAGGATAAGGTATTATTAAGTCTTATGCGCTTAGCAGTTGATTTGCCTGTAACTGTGCAAACAAAGGCAAGGTGTTCCTTAGCACGGGTCATGGCAACGTAAAGCACACGAAGTTCCTCAGATGCACTGCCGAAAAGAACTGATTTTTCGGTTGCTGCAGAAGAAACTGTATGATACTTTGTGAAGTTTTCGTCATCACGAATTTTAAGCCCAATACCCGTTTCCCTTGATAACAGCAAGGATTTATAGCTATCCTGCTTATTAAAGCCCTTTGAACAATCGGCAATAATAACGTACGGGAACTCAAGACCCTTGCTTTTGTGAATTGACATAAACTGAACTCCGTCAACCCCGCCACTTGCTCCGTAGCTTCGCAACGAGCCGTTTGCGACTGCATTGTCATAGTAACGGACAAAGGCGTTAAGCCCGTTCCTGCCGCTATTTATAAAATCCTCTGCAAACTTAACAAATCCGCGAATATTGGCTTTGCGGGATTCACCGTCGGTCATTGAAAGGAAGATATCATTTATGCCGGTATCCTCAACAAGAAACTTAATAAATTCATCCATAGGTAACGACGAAGCCGTATTCCTGTAAAGAGCAAGTTTTTTTAGAAAATTGCGGGTTTTAAGTGAAGTTTTTCCGTAATCCTCTGCGCAGGTATAGAGTTCTGCTCTACGGTCGACCATTCTTATTTCCGCAATCTCGTCAGGAGTAAAGCCGAATATGGGTGAAAGCATAACTGCAATAAGCGAAATATCATCAAGGGGGTTATTTACGCTTTTAATAAGCACACCAAGAAGTCTGATTTCCTTAGTGTCACTAATGTCGCCATCTAACACAGCAGAAGAGCTAATGCCTAATTTTTCTAAGGCTTCGGTGTAAACCTTAACTTTATTTTTGATGCTTCTTAAAAGCACACAAATATCCGAGGAGCGTATAGGTCTTACACCCTGCTTTGTGGTAATTGAAACCTTTGAATCAAGAACCCTTTTAATGTATTCTGCTACTACTTTAGCTTCAGCCTCTGTGGCTTCTGCAGTTTTCATAGAGCCTGCGTCAACATAAATCATCTCGGTATCGGGTGTTGATTTTTCGGGATAGTAGGTTGCACCAAAGGTGAGCTCCTCACGTTCGTTATAATCAATTTCACCGATTTCAGGACTCATAAGTGCTTTAAAAACAAAGTTTACTGCCTCGTCAATACCCTTTCGGCTTCTGAAGTTGCGGTCAAGTGTAATCTGTGAAGGCTTTTTTGAGCCATCGTAGTCGGAAAGATTACGTCTGAGGTTCATAAACAACTCGGGACTTGCAAGTCGAAAACGATAGATGCTTTGTTTTACGTCACCAACGCAGTAAAGATTAGTACAATCCCTTGACAAGGCTTCAAATATAATGTTCTGAGCCTCATTGGTATCCTGATACTCGTCTATGAGTATTTCCTTATATTTAGAACGTAAAGCCTGTCCTATAGCTGTTAAATGCCAACTACCTGCATCATCATAGGCAATGAGCAGCTTAATGCATTTATGAAGAATATCGTCAAAGGAATAGGAATTAAGGTCTTTCTTAGTTGCAGAGAGAATAACACCAAGTCTGTTTACCGATTCGCAAAGTTTTTTAATTATGGGATATAATTTTCGGGCGTCCTCTTTATGCTCGTCAATTGTGGGAAGCGCCCTTTTTTCAAGAGCAGAAACCTCGTCCTCATACTCCTGAAAAACCTCCTGTGTTAACTTTTTAAGGCCTTCGTCAACCTTGGAGTTTCTTGCAGGAACCTTTACGACAAGACCCTCGCGTATAACACCGACTAAGCCATCCCAATCCCTTGAGGAAACAAGGTTATTTAAAATTTGCACTCTTTCTGCGGTAGCGTTAAAACGCCTTAAATATTCTGCACTAAAGCCGCTTGATTCCTCCATCAAAGCAACACATCGCATAAGTCGTTTATAATGGAAATCACAGAACATCGACAAAAACTTATATATCGTTTCTGCCCAAACTGTATCATTGGGTGTTTTATCACAACTAAATGCTTCCGCCAGGTCATTCAACCATATTTCAGGAGACGGATATGAACGGGAATATTCATAAAGTGTCTTAATGATTTCGGCAAGTTGTTTATCATCACGCTCATTAAGAAACATTGAAGTAAGCGAACGGAACGCTTCATCATTTTCATCATAAAGTTCGTTAATAAGAAGCTCGAGGGCGTCGCCCATAAGTTGGGCAGAATCCTTTTCATCAAGGAGTCTGAAGTCAACACCCACGTCTGCCATAGCAAAATTTTCACGAACTATTTTTGAACAAAAGGAGTCGATTGTGTAAATATCCGCAGTCGGCAAAAGGGTCATCTGACGTCTGAGGTAATCAGAATTAGCGTCATCAACGGCACAACCTTCTCGTAATGCATCATAAATTCTGTCGCGCATTTCAGTTGCGGCGGCCCTTGTGAAGGTTACAACAAGAATTTCAGAAACAGAGCAAGGATTGTCGGTATCACTGAGAATATTTTTAACTCTTTCGGTAAGAACCGTGGTTTTACCCGAACCTGCCGCCGCAGAAACAAGCACCTGCATACCTCGGGCTTCAACTGCCTTCAGCTGACTTTCAGTCCATTGTCTGCCCATCTTCATTTCCCTCCAATCTTTCAAGAGCCTTAGCGTGAGTAAGTGAGGTTATTTCAACGGTTTCGTCACCATATTCATAACCGCACACAGATTTATAGGAGCAATACTTACACATTTTACCCTCTCCGTCCTTTGCGGTGGGAACGGGTGCAATTTCACCATTGTGCAATGCATTACCCATATCAATAATTTTTTTATCAATTACATGTGATAAATTCCTGAAATTCTCAAGACTGTAGTAATCACCCTTAGCTGAACCGTCTTTTTTATAGCCAACAGGGAAATAATCGGGCATTTTATCAACACCCATACCATTGAAAACAACGGGACTGTCAAGAACCATTCCGCTTAATTTACCACTGACACGTTTTTGTGCTGCTACGTTTTCGGGTGAAGGCGAACGCTCATCAAGGAAATTACCAATACCTATTCTTGACGGCAAATACAGAACGCCCGACGGTACTACGTCACCATAATAGTCCTTTCCGTTCTTTTCAAGAGCCATAAGATACAGCACCATCTGAATATTAAGACCGTCAAAAAGCTCTGATAATTTAAATTCCTTTTTACCTGTTTTGTAGTCAACAACACGAATGTATTTTACCCCGTCTTTTTCCATTAAATCAACACGGTCAACTGAGCCTGTAATTGTTACCTGACCCTTGTTGAGAGGTAATTGATATGATGGTATCTCATCACCACCAATTTTAAGTTCAAAATCAACCGGCTCAAAGGAGCCAACGTCAAACTCGCCCTTTAATCGCTCAATAATTGCCATTGAGATATCAAGAAGCCTGTTAAAAAGGAACATAAAACGCTTCGATTTTTCGGCTGAGCCGCCCATTTTCTCATCAAGATACTCAGTAAGCACTCTTGAAACGGTGCTTCTTAATGCATTCTCATCTGCAGTCAAAAACGAAGCTTTGGGGTATTCCTTTAACACAGTTTCCATTACCAGATGGACAATTGTACCACTTTGTGCAGGGTCAAGCTCCGCAACACGTAGGGGCTCCGCCTTTAAACCATATCGCATAAAATACGAGAAGGGGCAGTTATAAAAGCCTTCCACTCTACTTGCAGAAAGATAAATATCATCACCAAACAGTTTTTCGCTTACTGCAGAATTTTCAAAAGAAAGTCTTGAAGAGTTATTTATATTTTCTAAAGCAGAAATTTTACCCTTGTATTCATCATTACTCCTAAAATGTTCAAAAAGCGTTGACTTTAACACAGAGTCTGAATTGAAGTATTTGGAAAGCAACGAAAAAGCGCCGTCCTCACCCTCAATTTTTTCAATATCATCAAGGGAAGAATAAACTTTTACCGTCAAACCATCAACCACATCAAGTGCAGTCTGCCCAATTTCGGATATAAGTCCCTTGGAGCCATCATCGTTTGTGGTTTTATATGATAAATAAAGTCTTTCGGAAGCGGCAGTCGCAGCACAATAGGCAATAAACCTTTCCTCATCAATGCTATCCTCAAAGGGAGGCTTAACCTCAAGCCCAATTGCAGTTAAATTAACCCTGTCGGAATCCGTCAGAATACCGTTTTTAACACTAACCAAGGGGAAATCGTCCTTATTAACACCAACAAGGAAAACCACCTTAATCTGCTCAATTCGTATTCTGTCTGCACTGCCTATACGAACCTCGTCAATACCCTGAGGAATCTCACCGATTTCCTTGGAGTTAACAAGTAGCGCAAACATTTCGAACCATCTTTTTAAGCCGAGATATTTATTCTCACCAAGAACTGCCATTGTATCAAGAAGTTCGGTAAGAATAGCCCATGAAACCCTGTGTCTTTCTGCTTCAACGGGAAAACCGTCATCATTTAATGAAGAATAAAGTCTGAAAAGCTTGTCGGGAACTTTTTGGTCAACAAGGAAGTTATATATAATTTCAGTTATTTCTTTACCGTCCTTGTCCTGCGTCTCTTTTTTAAGCATAACAAGAGGTAAAATGGCGGATTTTCTTAATTCGTTAAGCTTTGTTAATTTGACCTCTGCCTTTGAATCGAAGTCGTTACCAAAGCCGTCGGGATGCATTTTAAAGTCATCAAGCCAAGCTTTACCGTTAACTCCCCATATCAAGGCATATTTTTCTAAAGCACAAACCTCTGAAACATCTAAATTACCAAAGCCTGTTTTTAAATAATTGAAAACACTTTCAGTAGAAAACCCATCAGTAATACAGGACAAAACACTATTCAAATAAACGAAAAGTGTTTCAAAGGAAAGTGAACGCTTACTGTCATCAAACACAGGAACGTCAAGTCGTTTCAAAGCAGATATCAAGCGTTGCTTATAAACACCGCTTGTTCTTTCAATAACTGCAATATCGCGACATCTGTAGCCCTCGGTACGTAAAAGCTTTTTTATAGTGTTTGAAACAAATGCGCATTCCTCGTCACTATCACAGCACTCAAAAACCTGAACGCTACCATCATCACCGCATTTATCTGCTATATCAGAAAACAAGCATTTTTCCAACTGAAAAATATCTTGTGGGAAAACCGAGTCACTCTGAACACAAAAATGCTCGTCAACACTCACGTTGCATTTAGCGGCAACTGTTCTTAATCTGTTTTCAAACCTTTTTATAAAATCAAAGGACGAAAAACGCTTCGGACGTTCGTCTGTGCATAGGGTTATATAAACGTTATCTGCCTGACTGAACATAACCTCAAGGCAGTCAAACTCCTGCTTAGTAAGTGTTCTGAAGCCATCAATAAAGACTGTTTTGTTCTTAAAAAGACCCGTTTCAATAGCATAATCTGTAAGAATACTGACTGCATCGGTATCGTCGAAAAAGCTTTGAGAAACAAGGGCATTATATGCCTCGTCAATAAGTGAAAGCTCCTTTAATTTTTCTTTAAGAAAGCCACTCTCAAGTGCTTCGGTTTTTTCGTTTAACAAATCGCCATCTATTGAGCAATATTTTAATTCCTTTGAAAAATCAACTAAGGCACTAAGTGTATCGTTATTTGCTTTTGAATAAGTGAAAATCTTAAGGCGTCCCTCAAGTTCCCTTAACGCCTCACTCATAAGCACATTTCGTACACCTGCATCCGGAATATTCTTGGTAAGGTGCATAGTGTTTTTTAAGGAGGATAAAGCTAATCTTGAAAAACTGAAGATATCAAATTGCTTCATTCTTTTTGCACCGAGAAGCCTTAACATTGCTTTTTCGGTATCAAATGAAAACTGCTCGGGAATAATAAGGAGCGGTCTGCTTTTTGAATTATTTAAAGTTTCAACTAACTTTTGGCGCAAAAAATTGGTTTTACCACTTCCTGCACGACCTTTAATAAGATAAAGCATTATTGACCTCCTGAAAATTTAATACATCTATGATATCACACAAATTTGAAAATTAAAAGAAAATTATTCATTTTATTGACCAATAAAAGGTACACCTTAAATTTTGAATAAAAAAATCGGCTCGGCAAATAATATTATAAGAAATTCAATGAAAGGAGATTGTTTATGATTGACAGAATCGCTTTAATACTCGTAACAATCGGTGCTTTAAACTGGGGCAGCATCGGTCTTTTTAAGTTTGACCTTGTAGCATGGTTGTTCGGCGGTCAGGCGGCAATTTTATCGCGTGTTGTTTACGTGCTTGTTGCCTTGGCGGGTATATGGTGCATTTCACTTCTTTTCAGAGAAAACGAAATGGTAGCACCCGTTACCACAACCGACGACAGAATAGAATAAAAAAATGGTCTGTAATACATTACGTACTACAGACCTGTTTTTTATAATTTTTCGTTATGAAGCTTTGTGATTTTATAAGTCATAATGCCACGGGGAGCCTCAACATCAACCTTATCGCCAACCTTGTGCCCTAAAAGAGCCTTACCAACGGGTGACTCGTCTGAAATCTTACCTTCTGCGGGGTTTGCCTGTGCAAAACCTGTGATTGTGTAGGTTTTTTCTGCAGAACCACGAACTGTTGACTTAATAGTAACAACGGAACCAAGATGAACAACCTCAGAATTAACGGTTTCTTCATCAATGATAGTTGCTCTTGAAAGCATAACCTCAATATCACTGATTTCTGCTTCAAGCTTAGCCTGTTCGGATTTAGCCTCATCGTACTCGCTATTTTCGGAAAGGTCACCGAAAGAACGTGCAACTTTGAGCTTTTCTGCAATATCGGAACGACCTTCGGACTTAAGAACACGAAGTTTTTCCTTAAGTTCGTCATAACCTTCCTGGGTTAAAACAATATCCTGAGCCATTATAAAAACATCCTCTCAAAAATATAAATATTTGCGGAAATAATACCAAGTAATTATACTAAACGAAAACTAAAAAGTCAAGTAAAATAAACTTTAAGTTATAACTGAAAAAGCAGAACACACTATCTTTGGGTTAATCCCCATATTAACCAGCGGTAGCAAATCCTCTTTTACAACAAAATATCGTGGGTCAGGATACAAAAGCTGGTTCCTTCCGTCCCTTGTTATTAACGTTTTACCGTCAGTTTCAAGATTTTTGAAATCAACAATTAAATCCGCAGAAACAACTTCATCGGAAATGGTAATGAAATTCCCATATTCTTCAAAGCAACGACTCGAAAATTCGACAACCGCCTTATTTTCTTTAGAAACTAACGTAAATGATTTGACACAATTGGCAAGAGTTAAATATTCATCAGAAAAAACAAAAGCCGAATCCCTTATACAAACACTTAAGTTCCGTGCAGACTCCCCTAAATTATTAATCAATGAAGACAGCAAGGCTCTTTTAAAATACTGTTCGCAATCAAATCTAAATTCTACAGGAACGAGTTTTTCTGAAACGTTAGCCGAACACAAAATATCACCCTTGAAGGTATTAAGCAGTCGTTCAAGATTAATAGTACCTAACGTTTTTTCACAAAGTTCTAAAAGCACACAGTATTTACCGCAAATTTTAATCGTGCTACGCTTGAATGGTTCAGGGCTTATCTGCTTTTTGAAGAAACGCCCCTTAAAATCTTTTTCGTAAGAAGTATTAATAGTAACAATAAACAAAAACAACGCCCCTCTTTCAATATATGAAAGAGAGGCAAATTTTATTATTAGTCAGTACACTGAATTGTTGAGCCGCCATCAAGATATTTTAAGGGGTCAACCCAGCTACCGTTAATCATAAGACCAAAATGAAGGTGTGCACCGAAGGAGTAACCCGTGTTACCTGCCTGACCGATTACCTGACCCTTCTGAACCCTTTGGCCGGGAGAAACAGTGATATTGGAAAGATGAGCGTAATAGGTAACTACACCTTCGCCGTGGTTTACAACAACGTAGTTGCCGTAACCGCCGCCGTAGCCCCAGCTTGCAACGTCAATAGTGCCATCTTTAACAGAAACAACGTCAGCACCGTGAGTACCTGACCAACGGCAGGTATCAATACCGTTGTGCTGCTTACCCCAACGCCATTTAAAACGTGATGAAACGTAAACGTCGCTATAAGGCAAGGGCCAACACATATCACCTGTAGAGCCTGAGCCGTAATAAATATTCTTTTCTGCTAATTTATTCTCAAGCTCAAGAATTGCATCTTCACGCTTATCTATAGCATCCTTGTACTGCTGGCTTTCGCGGTCATAACCATTAACAATTGCCATAACCTTGTCAAGATCAGCCTGAATAAGGGCTTCTGCATCTTCAACTACCTTACGGGCATCAACCTGCTCCTGCTTCTTTACCTCGTACTCTTTCTTGGCTTCGTCAAGCTCAGTAATTTTAGAAGCAAGTCTCACCTTAACGTCTTCGATTTCAGTTACCTTTACGGCAATATCTTCAATATTCTTTTCAAGCTGCTTAACAACCTTATCGTCATGCTCAGCTATTCTCTGAAGAAGTTCAACTCTTTCAAGATATGCCTGGAACTCAAAATTATCTGAAGTAAGTAAATACTCAAGAGGTGTGCTTGCACCGGACATATAAGATGCTCTAATTCTTTCACCTAAAAGCTCATAGGTTTCAGTCTTTTGGGCTTCCAATTCATCAAGCTGTATATCAAGCTCTTTAATCTGCTCATTAAGGTTATTGATTTCTGTTTCAACCGAATCAATCTGAGCATCAATTTTATTGATATCCTCATCAATAAGAGCAATTTCCTGGTTATAAAGATCAATCTGATCATCAAGGACGCTTATTTTGTCCTGCAAAGCAGAAACATCATCGTCATATTGGGAAGCAGCTTCATCAAGTTCTGCTATTTTTTTATTATTTTCTTCAATCTGAGCTTTTAGCTCTTCTATTTTCTTTTGATACTCTTGCTTTTCAGCATCTGTAAGAGCATAAGCAGATATTGTAAATGTACCTGCAATAAAAACAAGAGCGAGAAACAAAGCTAAGAGTTTTTTAGATTTATTAATCGTTTTCGACAACATTACTGTGCTCCTTAAGATATTTGTTAAGTGAAATCAAGCTACCAAACGAACCGATAAATACACCGATAAACATAAAAATACCGAATATCAGAAGTATATATTCAGCGAATGATACTACGCTACCACCAATCATAGCCATAACGTCTGAAAGCCAGATACATGCAACTGAATAAAGACCATACTCAACACCCAAGGCAATAACAGCAGAGAAAACACCCAAAAGCGTACCCTCTACAATGAAAGGCCAACGAATGAACATATTGGTTGCACCAACGGCCTTCATAATGCTGATTTCAAGTCGTCTGTTATAAATGGTAATACGTATTGTGTTGGAAACAATGAACAATGAAACAAAGAAGAGAACTGCTACAACACCGATACATACGTATGATACTGCATTACGGATACTTGCAATTTTACCTGCAAGTTCACTATTTTCTCTGATTTGTAAAACATACTCAAGTTTTTTGATGTTTTCGGCCGTTGCATCGAACTGTTCAAGGTCTTTAACAGTAACCTTATATGCATCAGGTAAAATATCGTTGGGAAGACCTTCAAGAAGAGCCGCCTTCTCGCCGTACTCTGCTTTCTGACGTTCAAGGGCATCTTCTTTTGCCACAAACTCAATAGTACCAACGTTATCCAATGCATCCAACTGAGCTTTGAGTGAATCCATCTGCTCTTGTGATGAACCATCCTCAATGAAGACCATAATAACGTTCTGAGCACCGATAAGGTCAAGTGCAGCAGTGATATTAAGATAAATCAACGTACCGCTACCAACAATAACAAGGCAGGATACAAGAACGAAAACAGTTGCTAATGTAAGCAATCTGTTAACCCAGATATTTCTGAAGCCTTCTCTGGTAAGGTAACCTAAGCTTGCGCCCTTCATTCTGCATCACCCTCCTTTGTTAAAGGTTCAGTCTCAAACGAAGCGTCCTGAGGGATTTCATAAACGTCGGACTCAGCCATTTCAAATGAATCAGAAATGGATTCGGCATCAATATCGACTGCATAGTTTTGGAAAAGATAATCCAAATCGTCGCCGCTCTCCTCAACGAAGTAAGAGCCGACTGTATCCTCGGGATTATCGAATTTATAGGGCTCAACGTCAATATGTGATGCATCGGGATAATCGGATTCAATAACACCATTTTTAATGGTAATAACTCTGTGGTTAAAGGTTTTAACAAGATGTAAATCGTGAGTAACCATAATAACGGTTGTGCCGTCTGCATTGATGTGATTAAGAAGGTCAACAATCTCGTAAGACATTTTGGGGTCAACGTTACCTGTGGGCTCATCGGCAATAATGGTATTGGCATTATTAGCAAGTGCACGTGCAAGTGCAACACGCTGCTGCTCACCACCTGAAAGCTGATTAGGCTTTGAACGAGCCTTTGAGTTAAGACCAACAAGACCCAAAAGGTAAGGAACACGCTTTCTGATTGCATTTTCCCTTGCACCGATAACACGCATAGCATAAGCAACGTTATCGTAAACGTTCATTGTGGGAATAAGACGGAAATCCTGAAAAACAATGCCCAATGAACGTCTGAAATATGGAATCTTGCTTTTCTTAATAGAATTCAAATCAAAACCGTTTATATTAATAGTACCACTTGTGGGAACTTCTTCACGCATCATAAGCTTAAGTAAGGTACTTTTACCTGCCCCTGAAGAACCAACAATAAACACAAACTCGCCCGTTTCAATTTCAACACTGAAATTGTTAAGGGCTTTTGTGTTGGTGGACTCATATACTTTAGACACACCTTCAAACTTAATCAAAAGTAACACCTATCCTCTAAAAATTTATAACGCAAAAATTATAGCACATTTAATTACAAAATGTAACCCTTTTGTAATAAAAATGTGCTAATTTTCAAAAAATTTACATTTTAGCTATCTGACGGGTTAAATTAATATTTAACAGGGTTAGCATCAAGGTATTTCTTAACCATAAGAGCTACCTTGAACACGATAGCATCATCAAACTCTCTTAAATCAAGGCCTGTAAGCTTCTTGATTTTTTCAAGACGATAAACGAGAGTGTTTCTGTGAACGAATAATTTTCTTGATGTTTCGGAAACGTTAAGGTTATTTTCGAAGAAACGCTGAATTGTAAAGAGAGTTTCCTGGTCAAGAGTCTCAATTGAACCAACCTTAAAGATTTCTCTGAGGAACATTTCACAAAGAGTTGTGGGAAGCTGATAAATAAGACGTGCAATACCAAGATGCTCGTAGCTTACGATATTGCGCTCGGTATCAAACACCTTACCAACCTCAAGTGCAACCTGAGCTTCCTTGAAAGAACGGGCAAGGTCCTTAACGCCAACAACGGGAGTACCGATACCAACAAGGGCGTGGGTATAGAACTCGGAAGAAAGAGCGTCGGAAATTGAACGTGCAAGTTTTTCAAGGTCCTTGCCATCAACGTCACTCTTAATTTCTTTAACAAGAGCGATGTCGTTCTCGCTGATGTTTATAACAAAATCCTTTGTTTTGTCGGGGAAAAGGTTCTGAATAACGTCAAAAACGGAAACGTCGTTTTTGTCAAGAAGTCTGATAAGTAAAACAACTCTTGAAGATTCATTATTAAAATGAAGCTCACGAGCTTTAAGATAAATGTCACCGGGAAGAATGTTATCAAGAATGATATTCTTAATAAAATTGCTTCTGTCGTACTTTTCATCATAAAACTGCTTAATGCTTGAAAGAGAAACGCCGAGAACACCTATGTAGTTGTGAGCAACGCTATCCTCACCTTCAACAAAAACTGCATATTCGGGATGCATATGTGAGCCAAAGGACTGATAAAGATAACCGTCACTTACAACAGCGGCTGCTGATGAAAAAATGCTAACAAGATTATTGGTACGAATTTCACCGATGCGACTAAGGTCGCTACAGGAAATTACGGCACCTGTTTCGTCAATAACACCGATGGTTCTGTCAACAACGTCACGCATCTGATGTATGATACCCTGAAATAATCTATTGGACATAAATAATGACCTCCGATAATTTTAAACAAATTAACCATTTATCAGTTATACATAATACACAACTTTAACCACTTTTGCAAGTGCTATTTTTATATTTTTCAAATTTTTTTATGCAATTTGTTAATTTTACGCCATAAAACTTGTTCCAAATGCAAAAATCGACAAACAAAACAAATCAAAATCTTTCGTCATTTTCAACAATTGATTTTAACTCTTCATCGGTCAAAAGCCTTGCAAAACCCTCGGGAAGACTATTATCTAACGGCAATCCACCGATTGCAATACGCTTAAGTTCAATAACCGTGGTACCAAGTGAAGCAAACATTCGCTTAATTTGGTGATATTTACCCTCTTTGATTATTACCTTAAACAAATGCTTGTCCGCACAGGGCATTTCCTCAAGAATTGCGGAAAGAAGAACAGTCCCATCGCCAAGAACAACCCCATCAAGGAAGGCTTTTTTGGCATTTTCAACGTCAATAGGTCTGTCAACCTCGGCAATATAAGTCTTTGTAACGTGACGTGAAGGTGAAAGAATATTATGGGCAATTTCACCGTCATCGGTAATCAGACAAAAGCCAGTTGTATCCTTATCCAGTCTACCTGCAGGAAAAAGATTTTTACGCTTTAATTCATCGGGTAATATATCCACAACGGTTTTATCACGCTTATCATCAGTCGAGCTTACAACACCCTTGGGTTTATTGAGCATTATATAAGTGTATCGTGATTGAGAAAGACTTTGTCCGCAAACCACAATAGCGTCATCATAAGAAACCTTAATTGACGAGTCCTTAATGACGTTACCGTTTACTGAGACCTCCCCCTTTTTTACAAGTTGCTTAACTTCACTTCGGGAAATAAGCCCCTGAGATGATATAATTTTATCAAGCCGTTCTGTTTTAGGTGTATTATTCTTTGCCATTTTCTATTCCTTTTCTAACGCAAAACCGTGCATAAATCCATCAAGCTTAACTGAGCACACGTCACCACCTATAACCTCCCCTTCGAAAACAAGAACGTTGATTTTTATAAAATCCTGTTCCTCGTAATCGGGATAGTTTGTGATAGTAAAGCTCCATTTTTTTACACGTTCACCTGCATATTTTTCAAGATTGTAGCCCTGAGCAAGCTGAATCTTATTGTAGTTAACGTAAACATCATCAAACTCCACGGGAATTACAACCTCACGTACGTCATCGGGTTCTTCTATAACCTCCCAGCCGAAGCCTGAAATAAATTCAAGGATTGCATCGGTGCCGTCAACAGTATTGTTAATTGCCGTTGATTTATCGGGGGTTTTGTTTTTACCCGAAAAGCAACTGTACATGGTGACAACACCCAAAGCAATTACTACAGTTACCACAATCGGAATTAACCTTTTAAACCTTTTAGAAGAAATTGAGTACACAAACATATAAGCCCTCCCGTAACCATATATGCTAAATATATGCTCACGAGTTACGGATAATGATGTTAATCAATATTATAACTGTGTATAGTGTTAAAGTCAACAAATCATAATCTGAGTTTTTGTGTAAAAATATATTATAATAGTATTGTAATTTAAAAAGAAATGTGGTATATTTTAGTATGTATAAAAACCTAAGGAGGAGCTTTTTCTATGAAAAAGACAGGCAAACGTGTAATTGCTATAGCTCTTGCTGTAATTATGACTCTCTCTGTTGTTAGTGCAGCCGCTATTGCTATTACAAGTATCATCAACACAAGCAAAAATTACAGTGAAGTTGCTGACGGTTCAAACATCATCAACGCAAACAGCATTGATGAAGCTATTGAGCTTATGCAGTCAACACCGGAGTTCTTCTCAGGTGCACCCGAGGGTTCAACCGGTGGAGAAAACTCAGAGGAGAATGAAGTGGTTTATCCTACAATCATCATCCCCGGTATCAGCCAGTCCATCTCTTACCTTGCTGACGAAAACGGTGACCCCGTAGTAAATGCGAATGGTGACGAGCTTTCAGGTGGTCTTCTTATTCTTGACACATCAAACCTCGTTCCCACAATCACAAATAACCTTGCTGCTCCCCTCGTAAGAGCTCTTATCCGTCAGAATGATGACGACGGTAAGCTCAGAGCAGGTGTTTCAAACACTGTTAAGGAAGTTTTCTCAATCCAGGCATCCGGCAAAGACGGTAAGCCCGTAAACAACCTTAAAACTGTATACTACGGCACATCTGTTGGCGGTATGACTCAGGATGATAAGGATTATTTCTACAGAATGATTCCTATGAGAATGCTCACTGAGGATACAATCGACGCTACAACAGGCGAAGTTGCTAAGAAGGCAATTCTTGATGAAAACGACCTTTATCTCTATGCATTCCCCCTTATCGGCGATCCCTTCGAATCAGCTAAGGGTCTTGACGAGTATATCCAGTTCGTTAAGTCCGAAAAAGGTGTTGATAAGGTTAACATCGTTACAATCTCTCTCGGCGGTACAATCCTTACTGCTTACTTAGAGATGATGAAGGGTTCAGGCTACCCCGATGTTAATATGGTAGTAAACGTTGTTTCCTGTCTTCAGGGTACCGACATCATGGGTGACTTCTACCTCAGAGAGTTCAAAATCAATGACCCCGAGCATCCCGAATATGAGCATTTCTTCTTCAACGAATTCTTACCGATGGTTATGAAGGAGAACAGCGACTCAGCTACTTTGGGTTACATAATTAACATCGCACTCAAGATTATGTCCAAGGACGTTGTTTACTCAATACTTTCAGGTGCGGTTGACGGTATTGTTGATTCACTTATGCTCTACTGTCCTCAGTTCTGGGCTATGATTCCCACAGACAGATTTGAAGACGTTAAGGCAATGTACTATGATAGAATTTGGGGCGACCCCGAATGTGCAGAGCTTGCTCAGACAATCGATAACTTCCAGACCGCAAGATTAAACCTTGTTGACAACCTTAAGGCTTTTGCCGAAAAGGATAACAGACTTGTTCACAACGTTGCAGGTTACGGTATTGACTATACTGTTGCTGACTACAACTTCTTCGGTGCAATGAGAAGCTCAGACGTTACTAACAGTGACGCTATCATCGATATCGACTCAACAACACTCGGTGCTACATACGTTCCCGCAGGTCAGATTCTTCCCGATGAGATTTTATTCTCTGATGATGCTATCATCTCCCCTGACGGAAGCCTTGATATTTCAACCTGTGCATTCGTAGACACAACATGGTTCTTCCAGAATCAGCATCACGAGGTTGGTCGAAACGACGTTGTTATCCAGCTTATCGGTCACCTTATTAACAATGACCTTAAGAACGTTAACAGCGACCCCAACTTCCCCCAGTTCAACGGTACTCGTAACACAAGAGATATCTTCCGTTGGAGACTTGAAGACGCATCTGCATTAATTACAAACTACAACGATGGTGTTACTGTTGACATCGAAGGCAACGAGCTTGTTTGCTCCGAAGCAGATATGGAAGAGCTTAAAGCTGCTTATCTTGAATGCCTCTACCTTCTTAACGATACAATTTGCGAGCCCACATCTGCTGAAGCTGCAACAGAGAGAATTAATGATGCTATCTACAGAGTAGGTCACAACGGTGAAGAACCCGTAGAAGAAGACGATACAACAGCAAAGCTTCTTGAAGCAATCTGTGAATTCCTTGATAAGGTTATTACTGCTGTTACAGGCTCATGCAACGGCTTCTCCGACATTGCTCAGAACGGTGTTTTCCCCGGAAATGAATAAGTTACAACTTGAACTTATTTAAAAACTGTGCTATAATTTCACTCCCGAGTTATTCGGGAGTGATTTTTTATTTCAGAGGCATAATATGAACGTATATTTTTATACCCTTGGTTGTAAGGTTAATCAATACGAAACTCAGGAAATGAGCGAAATTTTAGAACGTGAAGGCTATACTATTATATATAATGTAGCTGACGCGGATATTGCCGTTATAAATTCCTGCACCGTAACTGCCGAAAGCGTTCGAAAAACAAGGCAAACAGTACGTAAAATTAAAAAGCAGAATCCTGATTGTGAAATTCTTCTTACAGGCTGTGCCTCACAGGCAGAAAAGCATATAATAAACGACCTTCCCGAGGTTGATATACTTATGGGTAACCGAAGCAACCAAAAAATTGCCGAGGCTATAAAATCACACGTTAATTCTAACGAGTTTACCGATTACCATATAGAGCACGAAACGGGTGACCCACTTTATAGTAGCGGTATCACAAGATTTGACGGTCACACACGTGCATTTTTAAAAATACAGGACGGTTGCGACAGATTCTGTTCATACTGCCTCATTCCCACGGCACGTGGAAGGTCACGTTCAAAAGGCCTTGATGACATTGACAAGGAGTTAAAAAGTCTTGCAGAAAACGGCTATACAGAAATTGTTTTTGTAGGCATCAATTTATCCGACTACGGCAAAAAAACGCCTTATTCACTCCCTGATGCCTTACTTCTTACAGAAAAATACGATAATATAAAAAGGGTTCGTCTCGGTTCACTTGAGCCCGACCACATTACCGATGAAATGATTGAAAGGCTTTCAACCGTCACCAAATTATGCCCTCAGTTCCATATTTCAGTTCAAAGCGGATGTAACTCGGTTTTAAAGAAAATGAACCGTCACTACACCGCCGAGGAATATGAGGCTCTTGCGAAAAAATTACGTGAGACTTTTACAGATGCAACAATTACCACGGACGTTCTTGTAGGATTCCCAAGTGAAACAGAAGAAGATTTTTTAACAACCTGTGAGTTTGTTAAACGTGTGGGCTTTGAAAAAGCACACGTATTCCCCTATTCAGTACGTGAAGGTACCGTTGCCGCTAAAATGGTGCAGTTAGAAAAAGCCGTAAAAGAAAGCAGAGCCGCACGATTAACCGAAATTGCAGAATACATAAGAAAGGAATTTTTAAATAAACAAATCGGTAAAAAAACAGAGGTTCTTTTTGAAACTGCAAAGGACGGCTATAACGAAGGCTACACAAAAAACTATACACCTGTGCGTGTATACACTGACCGTAATTTGAAAGGTATAATTGCAGAAATTACAATTACAGATGCAACAAATGATTACTGTATTGGTGTGGAATAATTTGCAATATTTTTCCCAATTTATTAAATAAATAACTTGACAACAAATTAGTGTTGTGGTAAAATGTCTGTTGTTGTGACACACGCGGGTGTAGTTCAATGGTAGAATCCCAGCCTTCCAAGCTGGTCGTGTGGGTTCGATTCCCATCACCCGCTCCACAACGCGCGGATGTAGCTCAGTTGGATAGAGCAACTGCCTTCTAAGCAGTAGGTCGGGGGTTCGAGCCCCTCCATCCGTGCCAATATATGGTGGATGTAGCTCAGTTGGTTAGAGTGCCAGGTTGTGGCCCTGGAGGTCGTCGGTTCGACCCCGATCATCCACCCCATTTTTAAAAGGTCAAACTCTTTGAGTTTGACTATTTTAATATAGGGATGTAGCCAAGCGGTAAGGCAACGGACTTTGACTCCGTCATCCGTGAGTTCGAACCTCGCCATCCCTGCCAAAATACGAACCAACCCTTTTGGGTTGGTTCGTGTTTTTTGTATAATGCGAGGTTCGAAAAGGGCAAACGCTTTTGCGTTAAAAACAGTCCGGGGGACTGTTTTGGTGCCCGTGTGCGTGCCGAAATGCGCAGAAGCATTTCGGGCGAACCTCGCCATCCCTGCCAGAAAAAAGCAGCCGTTCGGCTGCTTTTTTCAATGAAATTTGCCCTTACAGGCAAGTGAAATAGCTTCGCTGTGAAATATTTACTTCGTAAATGTGAAATATTCGCTTACGCGAATGTGGGCAAATTTTATTTCACATTTTGTCGACGACAAAATATTTCATAATCCGAAGGATTATTTCACATTGTGTAACAATATTTCATTAATAGCAACTCCCTATTCGTTAATCGCACATTGCTTTCCCTTTACTTTTATGATACAATCTGTTTATCGAATATCTTTAAAGGAGTAAATTTATGGTCTATCCCGAACACAACAAGCTTGTTTCAAAAATTGATACATATCTTAACTGTGCCGAGGTCTTTGCTTACCGAAGCACTTGCTTAAAACGTAAATACGGTGCCGTAATCGTAAAGGATGACGTTGTTGTTTCAACAGGATATAACGGCTCACCGCGAGGCTTTGAAAACTGTTGTGAAATAGGTTTTTGCCCGCGAATGGAGCAGAATATGCACCAGGGTGAGGGCTACGGCATTTGCAGGGCTGTTCACGCTGAAATGAACGCTTTACTCAATTGCTCACGGCAACAGACCTTGGGTGCGGATTTATACCTGACAGGAATTAATCCGCAGGATAATTCGGTTTACAAATCAAAACCCTGCCCCGTATGTGCAAGAAACATCATTCAAGCAGGAATAAGAAACGTTTACCTGAGAGTCGGCGACGGACCCGATAATTATATTGTAATTCCCGCAAATGAATTGCAATGGTTACAGAAATAAAATGATAACCGCAAGGAAAGTTCCTTGCGGTTGTTTTTTTACTTCAATTCAATTTCAAATCGGCTATACTCAGCCTCTACCCTTTTGCCCTCGACAAATTTACGTGCGGTGAAGATAACCTTATCATCGTAAATTTCACCATAATAGCCCGTGCCGCAATCGGTGTAACCAAAGTTATTCTTTTTGCGGTAACCGGGAATACTCAGTGAATAAACATTGTTTTCTTCATTAAGAACCTCAAAGGTCTTTTCAAAAACACCGCCGTGAAGGTGCCCGTTAATGAAGAATACGTTTTTATATTTCTCCATAACTGCACGAACGTCATCATTCTGTTCACCCATATCCCCTGTTTTCCAGACCTCGGGAAGTCCGTGGGTAAATGCAAACGCCTGATGACACATAACAAAAGCCGGTTTGCCGTCCTTTGTAGCTCTTGCAAGCTCTTTATCAAGAAAATCAATCTGCTCTTTGGTGATGTGTGCTTTTTCAAGTACTCGTTTTTCGGTACCTATTACTATAATAGTATAGCCGTTAACGTCGTATGAATAGAAGCTTTTGCGGTTAGTTTTGATACCAAGATATTCCTCTGCCTTATTCATAATAATCTTCTGATTCTTGCCAAAGGTGAAGCGAACGTCGTGGTTGCCCATAGTCACAAAAAGCTTGTGTTCATTCTTATATTTATCAAAAACATCAAAAAAACGATTATACTCACTCTTTAAACCATAATCGGCAATATCACCCGCCATAAGTACGGCGTCAAATTTGCCGTCGGCATTTTTTAAATCCTGAAAGAAGTTATTAAGATTAACCGTTGCCGCTTCGTTATTTACAAGGTGAGTATCCGCAATAGAAGCGAAGGTCATTTTAACCTTGTCTTTATCCCGGAACCTAATCGGTTCATTATCGGACAAAGAGAAAATCTCGTCATACTTGGGATTCATAGCCTTAAGCTGATTTTTATACTTTAAAACAAAAACTTTAAGTGACATAATTAACCTCCGAGGATTTCTAAGGATAATTATATAAAAATCAATTTATATTGTCAATTAATTAAAGAAATATAATAATTTAGTGATGGTGATGATGCTTGTGTCGAGAATTGTTTTCTGCTTCAAGCTTACAAATTTTATCGGCGCATACCTCATTCACGCTTTCGATTTCTATTGTCGAGTGCTCAACACCATTAGCCTTAAGAAATTCACGTACCCTTCCCCTAATGATACTACCCTCAGAATCGGTAACAACGTGCATTGTTGAGCAATTATTGATTCCATCAAAGCTTCTTAAATGAAAATGGTGAACGTCACTAACACCCTCAATCCCGTTTAATTCGTCACAAAGTTTTTTTACATCAATATCTTTAGGTGCTTTTTCAAGGAAGACATTTACTACCTCAAGCAGATTTTTAAGTGCATTAATTACAATAAATACCGCAAGACAAATTGACATTATAGAATCAAGATAGCTAAAATCAGTAAACCGCATAACAATTGCACCAATTAACACTACAACCCATCCGAGAACGTCCTCAAGCATATGGAGATTCACCGCCTTCTGATTGAGTGAACCGCCACCTCGGGTAAAGAACACCGCAACAAAATTCACAATAACGCCCACAACGGCAAAAACAATCATACCGTTATAATTAATTGGTTCGGGAGTTATAATACGTAATATTGCGTTATAAATTACTATAACCGAGCCTAACAGAAGAATAATGCAGGTTATAACACACCCTAAAAGAGAGTACCTTGAATAACCGTATGTATATTTTACATCTGCTTCTCTTTTACTCTTTTTTTCAAGAAGAAAGGATACAAGAATGGTGATTGCATCACCAAAATCGTGCACCGCGTCAGAAATTATTGCAACACTGCCCGTCAAGGCACCGCCGAAAAATTCAAACACAGAAAAGAACAGATTTAAAACAAAGGCAATAAGGATTTTAAATTCACTTTTCATACCAAACCCTCCGATTGACAATAAAGTATTGTAATGATACAATATATTCAATACCGAACTATGTGTTCATTATTTTATCTAAATAACAGGTCAGTTACAATAATCAAACCCTTTAAAACGTACGTTACTGAACAAAACAGAGAAATTGTATGGTGTGAAAATGGACAGAAGACAAAGAAAAACACGTGAAGCAATATTTGATGCCTTTATTGATTTATTATCCGAAAAAGACTTTAATCAAATTACAGTTGCGGAAATTATTGAAAAAGCGGATATCGGCAGAGCCACCTTTTATGCTCATTTTGAAACAAAGGACTATTTACTAAAGGAGCTTAGCGAGGAATTGTTTTGCCATATTTTCGATTCGGTAAATAACGAAAATACTGAACACAGGCATATATTCAACTGTAATGAACACGATTCAATATTTTTGCACTTATTCCGACATTTTGAAAAAAACGACAATAATATACTTAAATTACTATCCTGCAGAAACAACGAATTGTTTTTAAGGTATTTTAAAACCGATTTAAAACTATTAATTAAAAAACAATTACCTGCATTGAATTATATTCAGTTCGAAGGATTACCCGAGGATTTTGTAATCAACCATATATCATCAACCTTTGTGGAAACAGTAAAATGGTGGGTAAATAACGGTATGAAGGAATCGGATGAGGAGATAAACGAATATTTCAGTAAGTTTTTGCACATCAAATAAAAAAGTCTCTTTATCAGTGGATAAAGAGACTTTTTATTAAAACAACTGAGTTGACATATATCTGCTGCCTGAGTCGGGAAGTAAAACAACTATTGTTTTGCCTTCGTTTTCGGGTAGCTTTGCTTTTTCTATGGCAGCTTTGAGTGCGGCACCTGAGGATATGCCTACTAAAAGCCCCTCTTTATTACCCAAAAGCCTTGCGAAATTATAAGCGTCCTCATCGCTAACGACTAATACCTCATCAACGACATTTAAATCAAGCACAGTGGGTACAAGGCCTGCACCGATTCCCTGTATGCCATGTGTCCCTGACAAGCCTTTGGTTATAACCGGTGATTTTTCGGGTTCGACACCTATGATTTTAATATTGTTGTTTTGGGTTTTCAGGTATTCCCCTGTTCCTGTTATTGTACCGCCCGTGCCGATACCCGCAACAAAAATATCAACCTCACCGTCGGTATCTTCGTAAATTTCGGGACCAGTCGTTTTAAAATGAGCATTTGCATTAGCCTTATTATTGAATTGGTCGGGTATAAAGCTATCGGGAATTTCTTTTAAAAGCTCCTCTGCTTTTGCAATAGCACCCGCCATACCCTTTGAGCCGTCGGTTAAAACCACCTCGGCACCGTAAGTCTTCATAAGCTTTATACGTTCAGGAGACATAGAATCGGGCATAACAATCATTGCTTTATATCCCTTAGCAAGAGCAACTGCCGCAAGTCCGATACCCGTATTGCCCGACGTAGGCTCGATTATCACTGAGTTTTGGTTAATTAAGCCTTTTCTTTCCGCATCCTCAATTAACTCCAACGCGGCTCTATCCTTAACCGAACCTGTCGGATTCAGAAACTCAACCTTAGCAAGTAATCGGGCTTTTAATTTATATTCCTTTTCAATATTTGAAAGCTCAACCAATGGAGTTCTGCCGATTAATTCGGTAACAGATTTATAAACTCTTGACATATAATCACCTTATTCCGTTTCAAATGAAATCAGTTTTATAAGCTCACCAATCTTCTGTGGTCTTGGCTTGTTAATTTTAAAAAGCAGGTCATCAATATTCTTTTCGACTGCGATAATTTCACGCTCAAATTCCTTGGCAGAAACGCGAACAACACCGAAGCGCACCGCAGAAAGCTGAATAAGATTATCAGAGGTTACTACCCTTACGTTGTCATTTTTACCTATATCACTTATGAGCTTTTCGATATAATTATCCCCAAGCTCTCTTTCCTTTGTAAAAACAACCTTAATGTTATTATACGTGAATTTTTCACCTTTATTTGACGGCACCTTATAGGCATCAAAAACAAGGACAGTTTCATATTTTGTAAAAGCACTGTAATTGCACAATATATCCATAAGCCTGTCACGTGCCGCCTCAAGATTGGTTTTGGCAAGTGCTTTTAATTCATCCCATGCAAAGATAACGTTGTAGCCGTCAATTATTACATATTTTTTACGGGGTGTTACGTTATATTCGGATTGAACAGGCTTTTTGGGTGTTTTGTTGTGTGAATATCTGTAATACGGGTGCTTATCGGGACCAAATTCACGCTCCATTATTGCTTCGAGCTCTTTATCGTCAATATGAAAATTACGTTTATTAAGGTTTACCTCGTATGGTGTTTTTTCCTGAGTAAGGCAGGAATCAATATGCATATATTCTTTAACCTTATCCCATTTTACGTTAAAGCCTGCACCGTGAGCGCAAAAAACTGAATCAGGGGTATTCTCCAAATCACTTTCGGGTGAATAACGTGCATTGGCTATAACCTCGTCTGAGTTATGGCAAATATCATACCCGCAAACGTCACAGAAAAAACGTCCCCTTCCACCTGTGTATGAAGCAACCTCGGTGGCGTAACCGTTTAATGAAACCACGGGTGCTTTACCTGTAATAATAGTAAATCCATTTGACTCCTCGGGTGAATCAAAGGTACCGTTTTTCATTCTTATGTCACTTATTGCCCTGCCGATTTGCTCGGTGGGTACCTCTAACCTGAAGCTATAATAAGGCTCTAAAAGGACGGATTTTGCCTGCATTAAGCCCTGCCTTACGGCACGGTAGGTGGACTGTCTGAAATCGCCGCCCTCTGTGTGCTTTAAATGGGCTCTGCCTGCAGCAAGAGTAATTTTGATATCCGTTATAGGCGAACCTGTAAGTACACCTAAATGCTCTTTTTCGCTTAAATGAGCAAGTATTAAATTCTGCCAGTTTCTATCGAGAGAATCCTCGTTGCATTTACTTGTGAACACAAGACCGCTACCACGTGGCAAGGGTTCTAAAATCAAATGAACCTCTGCATAATGTCGCAAGGGCTCATAGTGACCCACACCCTCAACGGTATCTTCAATAGTTTCTTTATAAAGTACTCTGCCCGAGTCGATTTCAACGTCAACGTCAAAGCGTTCCGATATAATGCCCTTTAAAATTTCGGTCTGTATATCACCCATTAATGATACGTGTATTTCCTGCAAAAAGGAGTTCCACGAAACGTGAAGCTGAGGGTCCTCGGACTCTAACAAACGAAGCTTGGGCAAGAAGCTTTGCGCATCGCAATTATCGGGCAACACAACCCTGTAATTCATAACGGGCTCAAGGAAGCTCTCGGAAAAGGACTCCTCAGAGCCTAAACCGTCACCGCAATTAAGTGCAGAAAGCCCTGTTACAACACAGACACCACCTGCAGTCATTTCGTCAACACTTACGTACTTCTGCCCCGAATAAATACGTATGCCGTTAATTTTCTCATTTCTGCCATTATATGACAACGTTTCCTTTACCTTAAGTGAGCCACCCGTTATTTTAAGATGAGTAAGTCTTTCGCCCTTGGGGTCGTGAGTAATCTTGAAGGCTTTGGCAGAAAACTCGTCAGGATAGCTTTTCACCCTGATATATTTGTAAAGCCCCTGCATAAATTCATCAAGACCCTGCGATTTAAGACCCGAGCCGAAATAACAAGGTACAACAAGACGTTTAGCAACCATTACAACAATATCGCTATCATTAACAACACCTGTATTAAAATACTGTTCTAATACGTTTTCGTCACATACTGCGATATTTTCATAAAATTCATCAGTATCAGGATTTGTAAAATCGACTATACATTCACCGCATAATTCCTTTAAATCATTAATTATTTCCCTTTCAGGAAGTCGGGCAAAGTCCATTTTCGTAACGAAAACAAACGTAGGTATATTGTAGCTTTTTAAAAGCTTCCAAAGAGTTCTGGTGTGTGATTGAACACCATCGGTACCGCTGATAACAAGAATGGCGTAATCAAGAATTTTTAAAATTCTTTCGGTCTCTGATGAGAAATCAACGTGACCCGGTGTATCAAGAAGGGTTATTTGTAAATCATCAATTTCAAAAACTGACTGACCCGCAAAAATTGTGATACCTCTTTCCTTTTCGAGGGTATGAGTATCCATAGTCGTATCACCATTATCAACACGACCCAATTTTCGTATTTTACCTGCTTTATACAACAAAGCTTCGGCTAAGGTTGTTTTACCCGCATCAACGTGCGCGAGTATTCCTACTACTGTTTTTTTCATATAACCCTTTTGCAAAAACCGACAGAACAGCCTTGCTCTGTCGGTAATTAAATTTATTTAAAAGTAACTTCTATTTCGCCGTCAACAGCCGTAACAGAAATCTCGTTAACGAGTGCACCTGCATTATCAATAAGAATATTTGCAACCTTATCTTCAACACATTTACGGATAGTACGTCTTATATCACGTGCACCTCTGCCACCGTCTTCACTCTTTTCGGCAATAATTTCACATACGCCGTCACCAACAACAAGCTCGATGCCCTTGTCCTTAAGGGGTTGACGGAATTCCTCAATAAGAATTGCCGCAATTTTTACAAGCTCTGCCTTACCCAAGGTATTGAAAACAACAATTTCATCAACACGGCCTAAAAACTCGGGTCTTAAGAATTCCTTAAGAGCCTTCATGGCTTTGTCCTTTGATGCGGTATTCTTATCACGATTGAAACCAAGAGCATTTTCAGTAATATGACTGCCTGCATTAGAAGTCATAATTATAACTGTGTTTTCAAAGCTTACTGTTCTGCCCTGCGCATCGTTAGTTTTGCCTTCATCAAGAATTTGAAGAAGGATATTCATAACGTCGGGATGTGCCTTTTCAATTTCATCGAAAAGCACAACTGAATAAGGCTTTCTTCTTACCTTTTCGGTAAGCTGACCTGCCTCGTCATAGCCCACGTATCCGGGAGGCGAACCGATGAGCCTTGAAACGCTATGCTTTTCCATAAACTCGGACATATCAAGCCTTATAAGAGTTTCGGGAGTTTCAAAAAGCTCGTTTGCAAGTTGTTTTACAAGTTCGGTTTTACCAACACCTGTAGGACCAACAAAAATGAATGATGCAGGCTTTCTCACGGCAGAAATCTGAACTCTGCTACGTCTGATAGCAGCCGCAAGAACCTCAACTGCCTCGTCCTGCCCGATAATTCTTGCTTTAAGCTTATCGGCAAGGTTTGAAAGCTTACGCATATCATTTTCGATGATTTTAGACGTAGGTATACCCGTCCAAAGGTTAATAACCTTAGCAACGTCCTCCTCGGTAACATCGTTATCATCGGCTTTTACTTTAACGGCGGCAATCTCCTTTTCAATTGCCATTTTATCCGCCTTGAGCATTGAAATTGCTTCGTAATCAGGACCGTTTTCATCGGTAACGTTAAGAAGCTCTTCCTCTTGCTCTGCAAGGTCCTCAAGCTTTTTAGTAAGCTTCTGATAGTCGCTTATAGCAACGTTTCTGAGGTTAGCGCAGGTGCATGCCTCATCAAGAAGGTCAATTGCCTTATCGGGCAAGAACCTGTCGTTAATATATCTTTCAGAAAGTAACACGGCTCTGTAAACAAGAGCGTCGGAAATCTTAACCTTATGGAAATCCTCGTAATATTCCTTAATGCCTAAAAGCATTTTGTAACAGTCGGCAACTGAGGGCTCCTCAACCTTAACGGGTTGGAAACGTCTTTCGAGTGCCGCGTCCTTTTCAATATGCTTACGGTATTCGTTAAAGGTAGTGGCACCAATTACCTGAATCTGCCCTCTTGAAAGAGCGGGTTTAAGGATATTAGCGGCGTTCATTGAGCCTTCGGCATCACCTGTACCAACAAGATTATGAACCTCGTCAATAAAGAGAATGATATTGCCCTCCGCCTTAACCTCGTCAACAAGACCCTTAATACGGCTTTCAAACTGACCACGGAACTGAGTACCCGCAACAAGAGAGGTAAGGTCAAGAAGATGTATTTCTTTATCGGCAATGCGAGCAGGAACGTCGCCCGAAGCAATCTTCAAGGCAAGACCCTCGGCAATTGCAGTTTTACCTACACCGGGCTCACCGATAAGGCAGGGGTTGTTCTTGGTTCTTCTGCAAAGGATTTGTGTTACACGATAGATTTCGGTTTCTCTGCCGATTATACGGTCAATTTTACCCTCACGAGCCTTAGCAGTAAGGTCGGTACAATAAGAGCCAAGGAATTTACGCTTGGTTTTACGTTTTTTCTTCTTTTTCTTATCGTTTTTATTATCGGATTCTTCAGGCTCTTCGTCCTCTTCAACCTCGGCTTCAGCATTTTCACCCTGAGGAATGGCATTATTGCCACCGAAAAGATTTTGCATAAAGGGCATTGTACCTGCACCGCCCAACTGAAAATCATCCATATTCTCCATCATATCACCGAATTGTTCGCTGACTGCGTCAATATCCTCCTCGGTGATACCCATATTCTGCATCATCTGTTTTATGGGACCGATATTCATTTCTGAAGCACACTTAAGGCACAAGCCCTCCTGTGTGGTCTTTTCGCCCTCAACCTTGGAAATAAAAATAACTGCAGGGCGTTTTTTGCATTTACTGCATAACATTTTATTATTCATTTAGTACTCCCGGGAAATCTTATTTTTTTGAAAACTTTTCTTTAAACTGACGGAAGGTGTCAGGTAAATAACTTATAAATGCAACAATTGTTAGTATTGCCGAAATAACAACCAGTATCATCATTACAACGGGCGGTAAAGTGAAGGTAACGTCTCTGAGCAAGCCAACCTCGGGTCCGAAGGCAACAATTACAAGCATAATTGCATAGAATGCAAAGGTTGCAACCTTACCGAAAATCTCGGCAGCAGAGGGACGAAGATTTAAAAGAAGCATAATACCGCCGAAAACAACCATTATTAACTCTTTAACGATAAACACAAGGAAAATCCAACTGAATGCTTTAAGGGTTGCATCGGTTGCCTTGTTGAAGGAAATAAAAAGTAACACAGCAAGTGTAATCTGTGTAAGCTTATCTGCAACAGGGTCAAGCACCTTACCTAAAGCACTTACCTGATTGAATTTACGTGCAATTTTACCGTCAAGGAAATCAGAAATACCCGAAAGTGCAAGCATTACAATAGCCCAGATAGGTTCACCGCTCATAAAGAAATATGCAAATACGGGAATTACAAGTATTCTTAATACGCTTAAAAGATTAGGTATTGTTAAACAACCTTCAAATAAACCTTTCATCTTTATTACCTCACATCACAAAATTATTAAAGGGATTATTTTTAATTATAAATTGATATACGTAAGAATCAGAAATAACTTCCTCAAGCCACGGTATATCAACAACAAAAACTAACGGACAAATGGCAAGACAAATAATTGAAACTGCAATTATTGCCTTTATAATTCCTAAGCCACCACCCAACAAGGTGTTAAGCTTTCCAACCACAGGTAACTTTTTAACTATTTTACTGAAAAGTGCAGAAACGTATTTAAGCACAAAGGAAAGAAGTATAAAAAGCACCACGAAGACAACAACCTCAAGAACTGACGTTATAATGTCTGAAGCCACGTTATCCATAAAGGCTTTTATTATATCTTCATTAGTAAAAAGTTCCTGAGTAATTGTGCTTAAATCCGTATCAATTTCAAACCCGAGACCTTGTGATAAATTTAAAACTCCCTCGGGCAAAGAACCCATCATTGCCTGAATTTTATCGTCAAAAGAGGAATCCTGAGACAAATTCAAAAGCACGTCTGTAAGCTTAGCCTCGATTTTATCATATAAAAATGAACTGTATATGAATTCAGTAACAGGTTTTGTAAATTTATATGACAGAAATCCCGAAAGGACAACCGAAACCGTGCCGAGCAAGGATAAAACAAAGCCTTTTTTTGCAGTTAAAATTATAATGCTTGCCGCAACTATTACTAAAACTATGTCAAAAATATAGTTTTCCATAATGCACCCCTCAGTTACTCAATTTTATTTCGGAGTTACCGTAAGAGAAACATCTTGAAATTTTATCAAGGGACACAACAAAAATGAAATCATCAGTGGGCAGAATACCCTGCGCATCTCCTTTATAAGTTATCTTGGAAACCTGTTTGCCGTTGTAATTGTAAACATATATAGCCTTATCACCTAATGCAAATATATATTTATCACTCATCTTAACGCTCTTTATGGAATAATCGGCCTGAATTGTTGATTTGACCTTACCGTTAGCCTTTAAAACGTGTATTTCAAAAACGTTTTCACTACCGTATTTAGCAAGACAAACAATACTTTTGCCGTTTACAGAGGTATCGCAGGAAGTAAACTCTGATGAGTAATATTTAATCGCCTCTGAGTATTTTTCATCCTTACGATTAAGTGTATACACACCCACGTCGGTCAACAAAGTCAAGGTGTTATAAGCCGTAAAATCTATATCAAAGGGAACGGCACCTGTTATGGTCTGAGTATTAAGGGGCTCCTTATAATCAATGCCAAAGTACTGAATATTGGTAAGAAGGTTACCGTTTTTAGCGCCTAACGTAGCAACACCTACGTATTTGCCGTTATCGGATACACAAATAGAAACAATATTTTCATAAGCACAATTCCATTGAAATATAAGCTTGTTGCTTTTGTTAAAAACCTCAAGGACGCTTGTTGCACCATCAAACTTTGTACTTAATGCATAGGTTCCGTCTTTTCCGTAATCTGCAGTAATGATTGCGTTTTCGGCTTCGCCCTCGTAGGCAACCTTTTTGTCATTTATAAGCAAGAAGCCTTTACCGCCACGGTCAAAAATCACAGCATTGTCACCATTTACGGAAATACCCGGTTTTGAGAAAATATGAGGTTGTGAAAACTTCATTTTACCCTCGGGAGTGTATACCGCTACGTTATCGGTAGATAACACTACAACGCTTTCGCCCAAAACATCCGTACAAATAGTTGACTCACTGTTAATAAGCAAGGGGAACCGCTCATCATTACCCGAAACCGCAACCTTTGCTTTTAATAAAAGTGCACCAATTGGTATAACGCCAACTGAAGATAATATGTAAACGAATATAAAGGATAAAACCAAGGCGCCGACTATAATTGCCTTTGCCTGTGATTTTTTAGAAAGCTTTGATACACGGCGCTCACCTGAATATCCGCTTTTTAATTCGGTCAATTTAACTTTCATTTTCGTCACCTGAAAAGAAAACTTTATTAAGATACAACCCGTCGGGTATTGCCGTAATACCTGCGGTTGTTCTGTCCTTAGAAGCAATAATTTCGGGTATACTATTTGCCGAAATTTTACCGTTGTTTACGTAAAGCAAGGTACCTGCCATAATGCGGACCATATTGTATAAAAAACCGTTACCACAAACTGTAAAAACAACAAAATCGCCCTGCCTTTGAACGTTGGCATAGTAAATGGTTCGTACCTTCGAAAGCACCTCGGTACCTGCTGCGCAGAATGCTGAAAAATCGTGTTCGCCCACAAAGTGCTGAGCCGCCCTATCCATCAACTCAACATCCATAGGATATTTATGATGCATTGCCCTTTTGTAATTAAAGGGTGAAGAAATTTTAGTGTTCTCAAAGTAATAGGTATACTCTTTTTTTACACTATCAAACCTTGCATTAAAATCATAATCAACCTCTTTGCAGGAGATTATGGAAATCTCACCCGGAAGCTTTGCCGAAGCCAGTGCCACAGGAAAGCTTTCACAAGGTATTGTGCTTTCGGTACGCACGTTGAAAAAATATTCCTTAGCGTGTACACCTGCATCGGTACGACTGCAACCGATAATATTGGGTTCCTCACCCGTTAAGCGATACCACGCTTTTTTTATTTCGCCCTGAACGGTAACGGCATTTTCCTGTTGCTGCCAGCCATGGAATTTTGACCCGTCAAAAGCGGCTTTAAAAAGTAAATTTCTCATATTAAATAATCTTATCAAACAAAATATTGAGTGTTATAACTCCGCCGAGAACAAGCAGTGAAACAATAGTCGCAACTAAGTCACGCCAAGAAAACTTCATCTGTCTCATTCTTGTTCTGTTGTCACCGCCTGTATAACAACGGCAGGACATTGCGTCTGCAAGTTCTATTGCTCGTTTGAATGCAGAAACGAACAAGGGAACAAATATGGGGAAAAGTGCCTTAACCTTTTTTAAAAGGTTACCCGATTCAAAATCCGCACCCCTCGCCTTTTGTGCAGACATAATTCTGTCGATTTCGTCAATAAGGGTGGGAATAAACCTTAATGCTATGGTCATCATCATAGCAAAGGTGTGAACCTCAATTTTAAAAATCTTAAGGGGTGAAAGAAGCTTTTCGATAGCATCAGTCAAATCTGTGGGTGCCGTAGTATAAGTAAGAAGTGAGCTTATGAGCAATAAAAGTAAAATTCTTACTGTAATAAATATGGCGGTATAAACACCTTTATCAGTAATCGTAAAGTGCTCCCACGGTAAAAGGACGTTACCCTCTTTAACGTAATAAAGCTGAAGAACGCTTGTTAAAAGAATGATTGGTATAAGCGGTTTAAAGCTTTTTAAAACAAGCTTAACGGGAAGTCTTGATAAAAGGTATGAGACAATTCCAAACAACCACACAAGACCTAAAGCCCAGAAATTACCGCACACAAACACAAGTACAAGGAAAATAACCGTAAAAATTATTTTACTTCTTGCATCAAGATTATGGATAAAGGATTTCCCCGGGAAATACTGACCGATTGTAATATCCTTAATCATAAGGTGCCCCCCTTCCTCAGGTAGGAAAGAATAGCATTCTTAGCACCTTCAACAGTATATTCCGTATCACCTAAATCGAAGCCTGATTTTTTAAGCTCGATGAATAACGAAGTGATTTCAGGAACGTCAAGACCCAATTCAGAGAGTCTTTCGCCCTGTGAATAAACCTCATCAACGGTACCCTGCAGGGCGATTTCGCCATCATTCATAACGATAACACGCTGAGCAACCGAAGCAACGTCATCCATATTGTGGGATACAAAAATAACTGTATTACCTGTTTTTTCGTTGTAGTTCTTAATAAGGTTTAATAAATTATTTTTACCCATCGGGTCAAGTCCTGCGGTAGGCTCATCAAGAATAAGAACCTTGGGCTCCATTGAAATTACACCTGCAATGGCAACCCTGCGTTTTTCACCGCCCGAAAGGTCAAATGGTGATTTTTCAAGATAATCCTCGGATAAACCTACATAATTCAATGACTCATAAACACGTTTTTTTATTTCTTCTTCGGATAATTTCATATTATGGGGTCCGAAAGCTATATCCTTGTAAACGGTGGACTCAAATAACTGTTGTTCGGGATACTGAAAGCAAAGACCAACGTTAAAACGACATTCACGAAGGGTTTTCTTGGATTCGTAGATGCTTTTACCCTCAAATAACACATCACCTGAATCGGGCTTTAAAAGACCGTTCAAATGCTGTAATAGAGTGCTTTTACCGGAACCGGTATGACCAATAACGGCAACAATCTCACCCTGCTCAATATCAACACTAACGCCCTTAAGAGCACCCTTTTCAAAGGGAGTGCCTTTGGAGTATCCGTATATTAAATTTTTAACGGAAATAACGGACATTTTATTAACCTCTGTTTTCAGTAATCTTTTTAAATTCTTCTGCGAATTCTGTGGGCGTTAAAGGCGTACCGCCTATTTCAACACCAGCTTTTTTTAATTTCTCGGCAAGTTCAAGGGGCTTGGGAACCGTAAGACCTATGGACTTAAGAAGCTCGGCTTTAACAAAAACCTCACGTGGTGTACCGTCCATACAAACCTTGCCTTCATTCATAACCACTACCCTGTCCGCATTAACTGCTTCATCCATAAAATGGGTTACAAGAATAACGGAAATGCCAAGCTCATTTTTTAGTCTGTGAAGAGCCTCCATAACCTCACGACGTCCTACGGGGTCAAGCATTGCGGTGGGTTCGTCAAGCACTATGCAATTAGTCTGCATAGCAATAATACCCGCAATAGCAATTCGTTGCTTCTGACCTCCCGAAAGACGGTGGGGCTCGTGCCTTCTGTATTCATACATATTTACGATTTTTAAAGCCTCGTCAACCCTCTTACGAATTTCCTCGCGGGGTATACCGAGGTTTTCGGGACCGAAAGCCACGTCATCCTCAACAATGGTTGCAACAATCTGATTATCAGGATTCTGAAAGACCATACCAACCTTTCGACGAATATCAATTTCAAGATTCTCGTCCGCTGTGTCATACCCGAAGGTATAAACCTTACCGTCGTTAGGAATAAGCAAGGCATTTATAAGCTTCGCCATTGTGGATTTACCTGAGCCGTTGTGACCGAGCACACAGGTAAACTGCCCCTCATAAAAATCAAGGGATAAATTTTTTAAAACATAATCTTCCTCTTCCGAATAACGGAAGGAAACGTCTTTAAATTCTATAATTTTATTCATATTATTTTGACCAAACGGCAGTTGAACCACAGGGAAGAACAAGACCGCTCTGTGTTACGGGAAGTCCGATTTCATCTGCGTAAGCCTTTCCGCCGAATCTTTTTGCTACTGTGGAATTAAGTATGTAGCTCATTACCGCAGGTGAAACACCCGCAGTATACGAGTTAATAAGAACTGCAAGTGAATCATCGGTAAGAAGCTCCTTACAGCTATCAACAAAGCCGTATATTTCATTTTCAAGCTTCCAGACCTCACCACCCGGGCCCCTGCCGTAAGAGGGCGGGTCCATTATGATGATGTCGTATTTATTGCCACGGCGAATTTCACGGGCAACAAATTTCATACAATCGTCAACAATCCATCTGACGCTTCTGTCGGCAATACCTGTTGAAGCCGCATTTTCCTTTGCCCACTGTACCATACCCTTTGAGGCATCAACGTGAACAACCGAAGCACCCTTCAGAAGCGCACTGACTGTAGCGGCACCTGTGTAAGCGAAAAGGTTAAGAACCTTAACGTCCTTTCTTCCGCTTTTTTCAATAATATCCCCTACTAAATCCCAGTTGCACGCCTGCTCGGTAAACACACCCGTGTGCTTAAAGCCCATAGGCTTTAAATTAAAGCGTAAATCCTTGTAGCCGATTTGCCATACCTCGGGGATTTTTTTATAAAACTGCCATGCACCGCCGCCCTGATTTGAACGGATATAACGAGCGTGGGCATTCTTCCAAAGAGGGTTCTCTCTTTTGGTATTCCAAAGAGCCTGAGGGTCGGGTCTTATGAGGAAAATATCTCCCCATCTTTCTAACCTTTCACCGTCAGAGCAATCTATAAGTTCATAATCCTTCCAACCGTCGGAAACTCGCATTAAAGTAATCTCTCCTTAATAACCTGTGCAATTTCTTGTGCAAGAATATTAATCTTTTCTTCATCCTTACCCTCAAGCATAACACGAACAAGGGGTTCTGTGCCTGAAACACGAACAAGAACTCTGCCATCGTTACCAAGTTCTTTTTCTGCCGCTTCAATAGCTTTTTTGATTTCTTCATCTCTGGGGAATCTTGCTTTACCGAAATCGGAAACCCTTACGTTAACGAGAACCTGCGGGAATACTTCCATTTCAGAAGCAAGGTCGGAAAGTTTTTTGCCCGTTTCCTTCATAACACAAAGAAGTTTAAGTGCAGAAAGCTCACCGTCACCTGTTGTTGCAAAATCACGGAAAATAATATGACCTGACTGCTCACCACCGATTACAAAATCGTTTTCGAGCATATTTTCAAGAACGTAGCGGTCGCCGACCTTTGTTTTTTCGCAATGAATACCATTCTCTTCGCAGAATTTGAAGAAGCCCATATTACTCATTACGGTAACAACTGCCGCATTGTTTTTAAGTTTACCCTTATTCTTCATATGCTTTGCAAAAATTGCAATAAGCTTATCACCGTCTACAACGTCACCCTTTTCGTCAACAGCAAGGAATCTGTCGGCGTCACCGTCAAATGCAAGGCCTACGTCGCAATTATTTCTGACAACGAAATCCTGCAACACCTCAAGGTGTGTGGAACCGCAATTTGCATTGATATTTGTACCGTTGGGATGACAAGCCATAAAGAAGCAATTATCACAAAGGCGCATAAACACACGGGGCGCAGTTACGGAAGCGGCACCGTTAGAACAGTCAACGGCAATTTTAAGACCATTGAAATTCTCCATACCGTATTCTGCCAACTCATCCTGAGCCACGCTCTTAAGATAACTTGAATAGTCAATAATTGAGGTTCGAGAGCGGATAATACGACCAACCTCACCGCCAACCTTAATGGGAGGCACCTGAGTTTTATCAAGAATTATGCTTTCAATTTGCTCCTCAAGAGCATCGGGAAGCTTGTAGCCGTTACCCTGAAAAATTTTAATGCCGTTATATTCACAAGGGTTATGGGATGCGGAAATCATAACGGCGGCATCATACTCGTATTTTTTAACAAGATATGCAACTGCGGGTGTGGGAATTTCACCAAGAAGCATTACATCCGCACCAACAGAGCAAAGACCTGCTGAAATTGCGGATTCAAGCATCTGCGAAGATGCACGTGTATCCATACCGATAAGAACCTTGGGTCTTTTGTTAGTGTGCTCTGTAAGAACCATTGCGGCGGCTCTGCCTATCTGCATCGCAAGTTCGCAAGTAAGCTCGGAGTTTGCTACGCCTCTTGCACCGTCTGTACCAAAAAGTCTACCCATAAATAATCACTCCAAAATAAAAATCAGAAATTAATAAGATTCAAAACTGCCCTGAGCATTATCCTCGAAGGGAGGATTAATGCCAAGATGACGATATCCTGCGGGGGTTACCTTACGCCCTCTGGGTGTTCTTGCGATGAAGCCTAACTGCATAAGGTAGGGCTCGTAAACATCCTCAATAGTAACGGATTCCTCACCGATTAGTGCGGCAATTGTATCAAGACCAACGGGTCCGCCATTGTAATTTTCAATCATTGCACGTAAAAGATTGCGGTCAACAAGGTCAAGACCAAGCTCGTCAATCTCCATACGGCTAAGTGCCTGTTGTGCACTTTCAACGTCGATAACACCGCTACCCATAACCTCGGCATAGTCACGTGTTCGTTTGAGCAATCTGTTTGCTATACGAGGTGTACCACGTGAACGTGAGGCGATTTCAAGGGCGCCGTCCTTTTCGGATTCGATTTTAAGAATGTTGGCACTACGCTGAACTATCCTTGCCAACTCCTCAGGTGAATATAGCTCAAGTCTTAAAATGACGCCGAATCTATCACGTAATGGTGCGGAAAGCTGACCCGCTCTTGTTGTAGCGCCAATAAGTGTAAAGCGTTTCAAATCAAGGCGTATTGAACGTGCAGAAGGACCCTTGCCGATTATAATATCAAGAGCAAAATCCTCCATAGCGGGATAAAGAACCTCTTCAATGCTTCTTGAAAGGCGGTGAATTTCGTCAATGAATAAAACGTCGCCGTCGTTAAGGCTTGTAAGAAGTGCCGCAAGGTCACCCGGCTTTTCGATAGCGGGGCCTGAGGTTACCCTGAACTGAACGCCCATTTCGTTTGCAACGATACCCGCAAGGGTGGTTTTACCAAGACCGGGAGGACCGTATAATAACACGTGGTCAAGGGGCTCGTGCCTTTTCTTGGCGGCTTCTATATAAATTTTAAGGTTTTCCTTTGCCTTTTCCTGACCGATATACTCGTCGAGACAATGGGGTCTTAAGGATGTTTCTATGTCGATATCATCCGAAATATATTCGGGAGCAATAACTCTTTGCTCATCCGCAATAAAAAAATCGTCCATATTATTATCTCCTGTTATTGTTTAAAAACGCAAGGTCATATTTTTTAATGCACCCTTAATAAGGTCTTCAACTGAAAGGTCGGGTGAAAGTTTGCTGACTGCAACGGAAGCCTCGGACTGTGAATAACCGAGAGCCGCAAGAGCTGCGATTGCCTCAGAGGTATTGCTCATATTATTAACCGCATTTACAGCCGTAGATGTTGCCACACTCTGCTCGGAAACAAACGAAACGTTTGAAATTTTATCCTTAAGTTCCATAATAACTCTTTGAGCAAGCTTGGGTCCCACACCGTTAGCCGCAGTAATTGCCTTGGTATCACCTGAAGCTACTGCAATGGCAAAATCATCAGGACTGAGTTCTGAAAGAATTGCGAGTGCCGCCTTTGGTCCAACACCCGAAACACCGATAAGCAATTTAAATGCATCAAGCTCCTGCTCGGTGGCAAAGCCGAATAAATCAAGGGCGTCCTCACGTACGTTAAGATGAGTAAAAACCGTAACGTCACCGTTTTTGCCGTTAAGAACTGCTAAGGTGTTACGTGTTGCAAAGCACTTGAAGCCAACACCGCCGCAGGATACGGCGAATGACTGTTCGCCCATATATATTATTTTACCCGTAAGGCTATAGAACATTTTATTTTCCTCCTAAGATTCCGAGAATTGAAGAACCACTTGCATGACCGTGACAGATAGCAAGTGCAAGAGCGTCGGCGGCATCATCGGGCTTGGGGATTTTATCAAGATGTAAAAACGTTCTTGTCATTTCCTGAACCTGAAATTTTTCTGCACGGCCGTAGCCGACTATACTCTGCTTAACCTGTAAGGGTGTGTATTCAAAAATCGGAATACCGAGATTCTGCACCGCAAGGACTATTACTCCCCTTGCCTGTGCAACGTCAATTGCGGTTTTTTGGTTGGTATTAAAGTACAGTCTTTCGATACTGACTGCATCGGGTTTAAACTTCAGAAGAAGCTCGGTAATATCGTCATAAATCTTTTTAAGACGTTCGTTAAAAGGCATATCTTTATCGGTAGTAACTGCACCGTAGCCCATTAATGAAAAGTTATTGCGTTCGTAACGGATAATACCGCAACCCACAATTGCATAACCGGGGTCAATGCCGAATATTACCATAAAAACACCACACAATACCGCACTATAATTTTTCAAATTATTATACCATATTATAGTTAAAAATATCAACAGTTTATAACTTATTTTTTATTATAATTATTAATATATACTGAGGGTAAAAAAATGTTGATTTTAGTCGATTTAACTGATATAATTGAACCATAAAATCCGAAAGGCGGAGAATTTATGGCTAAAAAGCTTGATGCCAACAAAATTATACTTATTATTGCGGCGGGATTGATTGCAATTGCGGTTCTTATAACCTGTGTCGCTTCAATTTACGAGCATTCATTAAAGGATAAGGGTGAAACAAAGCCCGACGTCAGTGTTTCTGAAACTGTAAATAAGGACGACAAGACTCCCGACACAACAAAAGCCGACGCTAACAAGCCCGATACAACCAAGTCCTCTGCAACAACAAACAAAAACGGTGCAGGCAAATACAAGGTTATAACCAAGGACGACCCCCTCGGTATTCGTATTCAGGCGGCTAAGGACTCCGAAAGAGTAAGCGAAATCCCCAAGGGCGCAGAGGTTGAAATCCTCACGGTGTTCGACAAGTGGGGCTACGTAAGCTACAACGGTGTTGGCGGTTGGGTTTCAATGGAATACGTTGAGCTTGTTTCTGCAACGAACGTAACCGTTAAGCACGAGCCCGGCAAATACACTATAGCAACGCAAGACGACCCCCTCGGCATAAGAACAAAGCCCGAGCAGGATGCTGAACGTGCAGGTGAAGTACCTAAGGGTGAGGAAGTTGAAATACTTGCAGTTTACGGCGAATGGGGTTACGTTGAGTACAACGGCATTAACGGTTGGCTCTCATTCCAATACCTTAAAAAGGCATAATTTATGTATATCTGTAACGATTGTCCAAGAAAATGTAACGTAGAAAGAAAAGCTCTTACCCATAAAGGTAAGGGCTTTTGCCGTATGGGTGAAAACCCTGTTATTGCACGTGCGGATTTGCACTTTTGGGAAGAGCCACCCATCAGTGGCACCAATGGTAGCGGAACTGTGTTTTTTACGGGTTGTAATTTGCAATGCAGTTTTTGCCAGAATGAGAAAATCAGCCGTGGTAAATTCGGCAAGGTAATCAGTGTTGATGAACTAAAAGACATTTACAACGAGCTAATTTCAAAGGGTGCTCATAACATCAATCTTGTTACAGGCTCACATTTTATTGATGCAATTGTTAAATCTTTAGATGAGCCCCTCCCCGTTCCTGTTGTATATAACTGCGGCGGTTACGAAAGCATAGATTCTTTGAAAAAGCTTGAAGGTAAAATTGACATCTACCTGCCCGATTTAAAATATTCGGACAATTCCCTTGCCAAAAGATATTCAAACGCACCCGATTATTTTGAAATTACAACCAATGCTATAAAGGAAATGCACCGTCAGGTGGGCTACCCCGTTTTTAATGATGATGGAATTATGCTAAAGGGCGTAATTATACGTCACCTTATTTTACCCGGTCAGCTTGACAATACCAAAAGAGTTATTGACTGGGTTAAAAATAATTTTAAAGACGGTGAAGTGCTTTTTAGTCTTATGAGTCAGTTTACACCTATAAGCACCTGCAATATTGATTCGCTTAACCGAAGAATCACCCAAGAGGAATATGATGAAATTGCCGATTACCTTTATGATTCGGGAATTGAAGACGGCTTTATGCAGGAGTTATCCTCTGCCTCCGAGGAATACGTTCCGCCCTTTGAAAACGGCAAAAATTTAGATTAAATAAGTAACAAACAGTTCAGAACACCATATTATGTATTGAAGTTTTAACCCGATAACTTCAAATAATTTTCAGGAGGCATAATATGGCTGACAAAAAGACATTTGGTACAAATGACCTCAACCATATCAAAGAAGCCATCTGCGTTGACACAAACCGTGTTTACGATTCCTGTGCCGACAAGGATTGCCTTACGGATTTAAGAGTTTACCTTACGGACTGCAATCAGAATATTCTTGAATCCGCCACATCTGTACGCCCCAGATGTGCACAGATACTTAACTGCGTTATTGAGGTTGAAAGGGTGCCTTTTAACAAGGGCTGCTATTCAGTTGACCTGACGTTCTTTGTAAAGGTTACTCTTGACGCTTTAACCTGCCCCACGTCACCTCCCGCCACAATTGAGGGTCTTGTAACCTTCAACAAAAAGTGCATTCTTTATGGTAGTGACGGCAACGTCAAAATATTTACATCAAGCTACGTTAGTAACGGCAACGATGAACAGATGCCTGTTACAAACTCTAACCCCAAGGCAAAGGTTCAGTGTGTTGACCCCATTGTGCTTGACGCAAAAATATGCAGAATATGTGATTGCTGTAACACCTTGGGTGACTGCTGTGACTGTGTACCCCGAAATATATGTTGTTGCTTTGATGGTAGCTTTGGTAATTACGGTGAAAAAGCAATTAAGGTTACATTGGGTGTATTTACCATTATTCAGCTTGAACGCGATGTGCAGATGCTCATACCCGCTTACGATTTCTGTGTACCCACAAAGGAATGCTGTTGCGATACAGAGGACCCCTGTGACACGTTCAGAAGAATCAGCTTCCCTATTGATGAATTCTTCCCGCCCAACAGTAACGACAGCAATTGCGGATGCAGTTGCTCCTACACACCTAATAACAACTGCGGATGCGGTAAATAAAAGCAAGGAGATACAGAAAACCTGTATCTCCTTAATTTTATCCCTCATATACGAGAGAACGGTTCTGTGTCTTATTGATTATTCACACGAACAATCCCCGAATCCTAATTTTAAAATAAAAAAACTATCGGTTTTAAAGAAATTTTAAGACTCTCAAGACCGAGACACAGAACCGTCCCCTGTCTTACTCAATGCAATTTCGGAGCGTTAAGACCGAGACATAGAACC
>JAFYLQ010000027.1 GCA_017550105.1 Clostridia bacterium
CTCCTAACTAAAAAAGAGTCGGTCAATGACCGACTCTTTCTTATTTTTCTCTTAATCCACTGTAAATAATGTCATATAAGCGCTGGTTTTCCTCGGGGAGCTTTTCGGGGTCGATATACGTGGGCTTATGGAAGGTAATATCAATTGACCTTCTGAAGGGTCTGTATCGACCGTTTATGCTGAAGGGCACCACAACAGTATTTGTCTGACTTGCCATTTTAACCGCACCGAATTTCAAGGGAAGCAGACGCTCCTCGGTTTTGTTAACCCTGCCCTCGGGGAAGATGCCCACGGCACAGCCGTGCTCCAGATATCTTATGGCGTCATCAAGGGCTGCCTTATCCTTGCGCTCACGGTGTACGGGGATAATACCCGCAGTGTTAAAAAACCAGTTTGTAATGGGGTATTTAAAAAGCTCTGCCTTAGCCAAAAAGTGAAGGCAACGCCTTGTTGATGAAATAACCGTAAAGCAGTCAAGGAATTTTATATGGTTACCCGCAAGAATGAAGGCACCATCCTTGGGAATATTCTCAGTGCCGGAAAGCTTTGGTCTGAAAATTATACGGAACAAGGTAATAACACCCGGATATAAAAAGCGGTATATCAAGGGCTCCTTGTTGATTTTTTCTTTTTTCATAATAAATCACCAATATTAAAACACTCCAATATATGGAGTGTTTTATTTGTTGTTTCAGCAGAATTTCGCCTTTGCCTCGGTAATCATTTCGTTTACCTTAGCGGCAAGAGGTTTACTTTCTTCTTTAAGCTGTGCAAGGGGCTTTCTTGCGTCGCCGATGTCAATGCCCTGAAGTCTTAAAACCTCTTTAGCAGCGGCATACATATTGCACTTACAAGCACACATAGCGTAAATAATCTCGTTAACTGCGTACTGAATTTCACGCGCATCATCAAGCTTACCCTCTTTAATAAGGGCATCCATTTTAAGGAAAAGCTCGGGCATAACGCCGTATGTACCACCGATACCGCCTTCGGCACCGATTGCGCGACCTGCAACAAACTGCTCGTCGGGACCGTTGAAAACAACTACGTCTTTGCCACCCTCTGCCTTGAACATCTGAATATCCTGTGTGGGCATTGAGGAGTTCTTAACACCAATAACGTTGGGGTTCTTAAGCATTTCCTTTAAAAGGGGCATTGTAAGTGAAACACCCGCAAGCTGGGGAATGTTATAAATAACAAAATCCGTGTTAGGTGCGGCGGATGAAATATCGTTCCAATACTGTGCAATGGATTCCTCGGGAAGTTTGAAATAAATGGGGGGAATTGAAGCAATTGCATCAACACCGAGGCTCTCGGCGTGAGCGGCAAGCTCCATTGAATCAGCGGTATTGTTACATGCAACGTGAGCAATAATTGTCATTTTACCCTTTGCAATTTCCATAACGGATTCGAGGATAAGCTTTCTTTCCTCCTTGCTCTGGTAAATGCACTCACCGGATGAGCCGCAAACGTAAAGTCCCTTTACGCCCTTGTCCATAAGGAATTTTGTAAAAGCCTTTGTTCTTTCGGGGGAAACGTTGCCCTGGTCGTCATAGCAGGCATAGAATGCGGGAATTATACCGTGGTATTTTGTAAGGTCTTTCATATTAAAGTTCCTTTCGTCATTTATTTAACACATAAATATTAACACATATTTCAGCGGATGTCCATTATGATTTTTTATGATTTTTTGGACTGTCACTTGCCTCCAAAATCTTTTTAGCTTCCTCACGGGCACTCGTTTTGCCGTGGGGCTTAATGTCACCGGCCTTGGTAAGTGCAACCTTTGTAAAGTAAGGACCTGCAAGTTCGTAAATAAGCACCGAGAAAAGCGTGATGCTCTGCACAAGCACACCAACCTCGCCGCCGAATTCAATCGCCTGACTTGCCATACCAAGGGCAACACCCGCCTGAGGGAAAAGGGTGATACCAAGGTATTTAACAATGTTATCGTCGCATTTTGTAAGCTTGGCACTTGCACGTGCACCAAAATATTTACCGATACAACGGAAGATAATGTATGCAAGACCGATTACGATGTAAACCCAGTTTTTGAATACGGACAAATCCAACTCCGCACCGCTTATTACAAAGAAAAGCACAAGAATCGGAACAGTCCAACGGTCGGCTCTTTCCATAAGCTCCTCTGAAAAATCACAGATATTACAGAAGATTGTACCGAGCATCATACAAGCAAGAAGGCTTGAAAAAGCTATATGAACGCCACCGATTTCAAACTTGAGTGATGAAATTGCAACGGTGAGCATTACAAAGGTTACGGAGATTGCCATACGCTTCGAGCGTGAATGGAAGAACTTTTCGCAGAAGGTGAAAAGGAAGCCCATAATACTGCCCAATACCAAGGATAAAACAACCTCTAAAACGGGGTTAATAATCATTGAAACCACGTCAATGGTGCCTGTGTTAACGGCACCCGCCACACCGAAGGAAATGGCGAACACCACAAGACCCACCGCATCGTCAAGAGCAACAACAGGAAGAAGGATATCTGTAACGGGGCCCTTAGCCTTGTACTGACGAACAACCATAAGTGTTGCCGCAGGAGCCGTAGCGGTTGCAACCGCACCAAGTATAATTGCCGCAGGTAAGGGCAGATAACCCTCGGGCAGAATGAACGAAAGTGCAATAAGGGCAATATCCACAACAACCGTTGTAACAAGCGCCTGAGCAATACCGATTACAGTTGCCTGCTTGCCGATTTTTTTAAGCTGAGCAAGTCGGAATTCGTTACCTATAGCAAATGCTATAAAGCCCAATGCAATGTCGCATAATATTGAATAATCCTCGGGTGAATTAACCTCTGCACCAAAGCCGAAGCCAAGCCTTCCAAGGCAGAAAGGACCTATAATTACACCTGCCACAAGGTAGGCGGTAACTGCGGGAAGCCCAAGTTTTTTGGCAAGTCGTGAAAGCAAAAGACCCGAGAGCAAGGCAATTGCGAGGGTTAAAAGTATCGTAGCTGTAGTACCCATAATATATCTTCTTTCTTTGTACATATTGTATAAACATCTATATAAACCATTGTTATTTTAGCACAAAGAAAAATATTGTCAATAATAAATTTACAATCGGCACAAAACCACGCCTCCCTGCTTCAGGATGGAGGGTCCTAAAATGCAAAATGCAGAATGCAAAATGCAAAATTAAAGGGGCAAAGCCGATTATAAAGTTGCAAGTTGCAAATGGCAAGCGGCAAGTTTGGGGCAAGCCGATTATAAATAAAGTGAAAGTAATGCGAGGCACTACCTCTCTGCGCAAGGAGAGAGGGGGACCGCCATTCCGTAACTATTTGTAAAGATGAAGTTGTAAGCGTGACCGTGAGTTGTTGATTTAATAAAGCTCATCGGAGCGGTGGAGAGTCCCAAGCACTCATTGCATAAATCAACTTTATGAGCGGTGGTGAGTAGTTCACTATCCTCTTTTCTTCAGTCGGATAGAACACCCCCCACCGTAGGGGCTGTGGCTTGCCCAGCCCGAAAAGACAAAGTTGATTATAAATTCAAACGGGTCAGGCGAGCCTGACCCCTACAGTAATTTATTATTTTCATCAACTTAATCTACAATCGAAAGCGAAGCTTCCCCTCAATTATTCATCATTCATTATTCATTATTCATTAAAAAGCTCCTTGCCGTAGCAAGGAGCTTTTTTTAACTCGCTGAAAAATACACGCTTCCGTCTTCAATATCAATTCCCTTTAACTGCAAAAGCTCGGTAACCGTAACAATCTGGTAACCCTCTTTAACAAGCCAGGGAACTATTGTTTTTGTAGCCTCTGCCGTTGAGGAATAAAGGTCGTGCATAAGTATAATTGACCCGTCACGGGTATTTCTTTTAACTGATGAAATAACCGAATTTGCATTCCTGTTTTTCCAGTCAAGGGTGTCAACGGACCATTGAATAAGGGGCATATCCACCTGACCCTTTACCCTGTTATTGTACGAGCCACCGGGGGCACGTGCAACAGTGGGTAACTTGCCCGTAATATTCTTAACCACGCTATTGGTTTTTGCAATTTCTGCGGCAATCTGACTGTCCGTAGCCGAGGTCAGGATTTTGTGGTTATAGGTATGGTTACCTATTTCACAGCCCAACTCACTTGCACGTTTAACACAATCGGGATACTCGGGAACCCTTGAGCCCACCACAAAGAAGGTGGCTCTTGCATCGTATTTTTCTAATACGTCAAGAATATCGTGGGTAACCGTTGGGTGGGGACCGTCGTCGTAGGTAAGTGCCACCGCAGGCTTTTTGGGGTCGATACCGTAAATTGATGCGGTATCCGAAATCCTGTTGGTGCCCTTGACCTTTATTCTGTAATAATTAACCTCGCCATATTTTGCCTTAGAGTCTGTGTAGGTAACTTTACCAAGACCGTTCACTTCGGCAATCTGCTTCCAGGTCATATTGCTTTCGGTTTTACGCTCTACGGTGTAGCCCGTACCGGCATTTGCCTTGTTCCACTCAAGCTTCAGTCCCTTGGGCGAAAGCTTCGCCGTTAGCTTTGGTGCGGCGGTGAACTTAGTGCTAACGCCCGTGTCGTAGCTTCCGTAAAGCCCCGAATAAACCTGACGAACGGTATAGGTGTAATTAACACCCGACTTAACCTGCTTGTCCACGTAATAATTCTTATCCGCCTTTACGGTGGCAAGATACGTCCAGCCTGTAGCCTTGTCCGCTTTTTTATAAACCCTGTAGGAGTCGGCCAAGGGCATACTGTTCCACTTCACAGTAATTGCCTTGGTACCGCAATAAAGCTTAATATCGGGCTTTTTAAGAGCCAATACGGGTGCACTTTCCTCATAAGGACTAAGACCGCCCTTATCACCTACCGCCCTTACGGTGTATCGGTACTGAAAACCGTCACCCACGTTGTAATCCGTAAAGCTTGTTGAACGGCATTCACCAATAAATTTCCAAGTGGTTTCGCCGTCGAGCTTTTTGTAAACCCTGTATTGTGACGCCTTACCAATTGCATTCCATGTGATTTTAACGCCGTTATTCACGTTTGAAAGGGTTTGTACCCGAGGCATATCAACGTAGTTTACTGACACACCAAAGGAATCAAAGCCACTGTAAATATCCTCACTTAAAGCCTTGACCGTGTAGGTGTAAACGTTGCCGTTTACTACGCTATAGTCAATATAGCCCGTAATATCGCTACCATAAGTGCCAAGGTAAGTCCATTTACTGCCGTTTGTTTTTTTGTAAACAAGGTAGCTGTCCGCTCCCGTTACCTTGCCCCAACTAACAAATACCGAGCCGTTATTATTAACCGCCGTCATATTCTCGGGAGCAGGTACGTAGGTGCTTGACTTTTCATAATCAACGGCACTTTTGTAGCCGTCGCTTACTGCCACAATTGAGTATTTATATTTTTCACCGCTTACGGCGGTTGTATCTATGTATTCGCAGGGGTTCTCGGGATTTAATTCTGCCACAAGGCTCGTTGCACCATCGTGTTCCTTGTAAATGGTGTATTTATCAACACCCTCAACCTTTTTCCAGTTAAGCTCAATACCGCCCACGCCGTTTTTAACCGACAAAAACTCGGGTGCTTCAATACGCTTTAAGGTCACGCTTTTTGTTTCAAAGCTCTCCCCTTCGTCGTTAATGGCGCACACGCTGTAGCGGTACTCCTTGCCGTTCTCTGCAGTTTCATCTGTAAAAGAGGTTTTGCGAAGCTTTGTAAGGGTCGCAAGAACTTCTTTTTCCTCATTATCCCAACGGTGTATTTCATAGCCGTCCGCTTTATAATTAAAAGCCCAGTCAATATACACGCCGTCAATTTCATTTTTTGCGGATATGCTGTTTTCAAAATCAATGCCCCTTACACCAAGAACGCTTACACCCGTAAGCCCTGCCGCAAGCACCACCACGAAGGCAAATATAAGGCACAATATTTTTCTTTTTTTCACTTTCTCGCCTCCGACAAATTTCTACAAAAACATTCTATCACACAATATGGTATTTTGCAATTTAAAATACGACATATTCTGAAATCTTTTAATATTGTTTTATATATAAAATATTGCTTTACTGTATTATTTGGTATATAATACAGGGTGAACTTATTATGGAGGCGAATGTGCTTTGAACATAATCGTTGTTGGTATAGGTAAGGTTGGCTACACAGTTGCTGAGCAGCTCTCACAGGAGATGCACGACGTAACCGTAATTGACACTGATGAGGACGTTGTTAACGACACCCTGCAGGATATTGACGTTATCGGAGTTATCGGTAACGGGGCTACTGCAAAAACCCTTTCGGATGCGGGAGTAAGTGAATGTGATTTACTCATTGCCCTTACAGGCAGTGACGAGCTTAATATTCTCTCCTGCTTACTTGCAAAGCAGTTGGGTGCGGGTAGCACCATTGCCCGTGTGCGTAACCCCGAATACAGTAACGACCTCAGCCTTATTAAGGACAGTCTCGGACTCACCTTTGCGGTTAACCCCGAAAAGGAAGCCGCCGCAGAAATGCAAAGAATATTAAAATTCCCCACCGCACGAAACGTGGATATTTTCGGTCAGGGAAGGGTTGACCTCTTAAGCTTCAACGTCAACCGCAACTGCAATCTATGCGACAAATCCGTTAAGGACGCCTTCGCCAAGGTAAAAACACAGGCACTTATCTGTGCCGTAGAACGAGGCAACGACGTTTTCATACCCACAGGTGACTTTGTTATAAAGGAGCACGACACCGTTGCCGTGCTCACCCCCGAAAAAACTGCTCCCGATTTATTCAAGCAAATCGGCTTCAAAACCCAGAGCGTTAAGGACATTATGATAATCGGCGGCGGCAAAATTGCCGTTTACCTTGCAAAGGCACTTAAGCACCTTAACGTAAGCGCTACCATTGTTGAAAAGGACCTTAACACCGCTTTGGAGCTCAGTTATAAGCTTCCCCACGTAAACGTTGTGCACGGTGACGGCACAAATCGTTCACTTCTTCTTGAGGAAGGTCTCAAAAGTGCCGACGCCTTCCTTTGCCTTACAGGTATTGACGAGGAAAACATCGTTCTTTCACTTTTTGCAAAAAGCGTTAATCCCAAAATAAAAACCATAACTAAGGTAAATCACACCCTTTTCAGGGAGGTTATAAAAACTCTTGATATCGACAGCGTGGTTTACCCCAAATTCACAACCGCAGGTATTATTTTAAAGCACGTTCGTTCCAAGGCTTCACGTCACGGTGAAAATGAGGTGCAAAAAATCACCCGAATCATCAACAACAAGGTTGAAGCGGTTGAATTTACCGTCACTGAGGACAGTGAGCTTATAAACAAGCCCTTGTACGAGCTCAGCTTACGTCCCAACATTCTTTTAGGCTCTATAACCCGCGGTAACGAGGTTATTATTCCCCGAGGCTCCGACGTACTCTTACCCGGTGACTCGGTAGTTATCGTAACTGCAACAGAGCGGTTACTTTCGCTTGACGACATTCTTGAAGCATAACAGAGGTAACGAGAATTATGAATAAACGAATGATAGCCTACGTTTCAGGCTTACTGCTTCTGTGTGAAGCGGGCTTGCTTTTATTCCCCGTGGCGGTAAGCCTTATTTATCAGGAGCAAACCTATTTCAGTTTTTTAATTACCATAGGCATACTTGTTGCCGCAGGTATTTTACTCATACTTTTCAAGCCCAAGGACAAAACAATTTTCGCACGGGACGGTCTTACCATAGTTTCCCTCGGTTGGATTCTGTTAAGTCTTTTCGGTGCACTCCCCTTCTTCATAAGCGGTGAAATCCCCAATTATCTTGACGCACTCTTTGAAGCCGTTTCGGGCTTTACAACCACGGGCGGCAGTATACTTACAGATGTTGAAGCCTTGTCCAAATCAATGCTTTTCTGGCGTAGCTTTACCCATTGGATAGGCGGTATGGGTGTGCTTGTATTCATTATGGCGGTGCTCCCCCTTGCAGGCGGCGGCGGTGATTTACACCTTATGCGTGCCGAAAGCACGGGCCCGAGCGTAAGTAAATTAGTACCCCGTTCAAACAAAACCGCACGTATTCTTTACGGCATTTATCTCGGTATGACAGTTATCGAAATTGTTTTACTTCTCATCGGCGGTATGCCCCTGTTTGACAGTATTACCCTTTCCTTCGGCACTGCAGGTACCGGTGGCTTCGGTATCCTTAACAGCAGTATCGGTGGTTATAACACCTTCTGTCAGGTGGTTATTACTGTTTTTATGGCTCTTTTCGGTGTCAACTTCAACATTTATTTCCTTTTACTTTTCAGGAAATTCAAAACCGCCCTCAAAAGCTCGGAGCTGTGGATTTACTTCGGCACTATGGGTGTGGCAAGCATTGCAATAGCCATAAATATACGTGATTATTTCGACAATATTTTACAGGCTTTTCACCACGCAGCCTTCCAGGTCAGCTCCGTAATGACCACAACGGGATATTCCACCACAGATTTTGATAAATGGCCTGAATTTAGCCGTACAATTCTGCTAATGATAATGTGTATAGGAGCGTGTGCCGGAAGTACGGGTGGCGGCTTCAAAATCACGCGTGTAATACTTTTATTAAAATATGCTAAAAAGACCCTTCGTTCTTTAACCCATCCCCGAAGTGTAAAAACCATTACCTTTGAGGGTCAAAGAGTGTCCGACGAAGCAATGCACGGTACAGTGGGCTTTTTCATCATTTACGTAATCATTTTTGCAGTAACGCTTCTTATTGTTTCTGCGGATAAAAATGACCTTATTACGGACTTTTCAAGTATTGTTGCCACATTGAACAACATCGGTCCCGGTCTTGGTAAAGTCGGTCCTACAGGAAACTTCAGCAGCTACAATGCTTTATCTAAAACAGTTTTCATAATAAATATGCTCCTTGGCAGACTTGAGATTTTCCCCCTTATTTGTTTGGTAACCCCATCAATTCACAAAAAACATTTCAGAAAAAAGCTTTGAGGTAAAAAATATGAGAGAAACAAAAACAATAAACAACGGTTGGTATTTTTCTCAAGATGCCAAAGCCGTACCCACCGCACTTCCCACCGAATGGGAAGCCCTTGACCTTCCCCACACCTGGAACGGTGTTGACGGTCAGGACGGCGGCAACGACTACAAAAGATTAAAGGCTTTCTATTGTAAGGAAATCCCCGCCTCCGACCTTACGGGCGAGGCTAACTACCTTGAATTTGACGGTGTAAACTCCTCTGCGGAGGTTTTCTGGAACGGTGCTTCCCTCACGGTGCACCACGGTGGTTATTCCCGCTTCAGAGTTAAAATCCCCGCAAACGATATTAAGGAAACCAATATCCTTACCGTTACTGCGGATAACACCCCCAACGAAACCGTTTACCCTCAGGTTGCAGACTTCACCTTCTACGGCGGTATTTACAGAAGTGTAAAGCTTATCAGCGTACCCGAAGCACATTTTGATTTAGATTACTTCGGCGCACCCGGTATTGCGGTTACGCCCGTTGTTAACGGTGCCGATGCGGACGTTACAATTGAGACCTACCTTACAAATGCCAAGGGCTTAAGCGTTCAGTACGTAATCACTGCAGATGGCGAGGCAGTTGCCGAGGCTACCGTAGACGCCGACAACACCAAAGCAACAATCAAAATTGAGAACGTTCACCTTTGGAACGGTAAAAAGGACCCCTTCCTTTATAGCGTTGAGGCAAAGCTTATTAAAGACGGCGAGGCTATTGATACAGTTTCAACACGCTTCGGTTGTCGTTCATTCAGCGTTGACCCCGAAAAGGGCTTCATTCTTAACGGTGTAGAATATCCCTTACGTGGTGTTTCACGTCATCAGGACTATCCTAACAAGGGTAACGCTCTCTCCTACGAGGACCACAAAAGGGATATTGACCTTATTCTTGAGGTTGGTGCAAACACAATCCGTCTTGCACACTATCAACACGCTCAGGAATTCTATGACCTCTGCGACGAGGCAGGTCTTGTTCTTTGGGCAGAAATCCCCTACATCTCCCGCCATATGCACGAGGGCTACGATAACACCATCAGTCAGATGACCGAGCTTGTAGCGCAGAACTACAACCACGCCGCAATCTGCTTCTGGGGACTTTCAAACGAAATCACCATTGCAGGTGCCGACGACCCCCACCTTATAAAGAACCACAAGGACCTTAACGACCTTGTTCACAAAATGGACCCCATTCGTCTTACAACCATTGCAACAGTTACAATGTGCTCAATGGATAACGAATACGTTCATATAAGCGACGTTCTCTCCTATAACCATTATTTCGGTTGGTATGGCGGAACAACCGATATGAACGGAAAATGGTTTGACGATTTCCATAAGAAATATCCCAACAAGGCAATCGGACTGAGTGAATACGGCTGCGAGGCGCTTGATTGGCATACCTCAAACCCAACTCAGGGCGACTACACCGAGGAATATCAGGCATATTACCACGAAGAGCTTATCAAACAGATTGCAGTTCGTCCTTATATCTGGGCAACTCA
>JAFYLQ010000028.1 GCA_017550105.1 Clostridia bacterium
ATTGCAGCGTAGTCGTTAAGAGCCTTAGCCATGGGAGCAAGGCAGTTTGTTGTACAAGAAGCAGCAGAGATGATAGCATCATCAGCTGTAAGAGTATCTTCGTTAACTGAGAAAACGATAGTCTTGAGGTCGTTACCTGCGGGAGCAGAGATAACAACTTTCTTAGCACCTGCATCGATGTGAGCCTGGCTCTTATCCTTTGAGCAGTAGAAACCTGTGCACTCAAGAACTACGTCAACACCGATTTCACCCCAGGGGAGTTCAGCAGCGTTAGCTTTTGCGTAGATTTTAAGAGTTTTGCCGTCAACAGTAATTGTACCTGCTTCGTCATCAGCTGAAACTGTGTGAAGACCTTCACCGATTCTGCCGCAGTAACCACCCTGAGCTGTGTCGTACTTAAGAAGGTTAGCAAGCATTGAGGGCTTTGTAAGGTCGTTGATAGCTACTACGTCGTAGCCTTCAGCACCGAACATCTGACGGAATGCGAGACGGCCAATTCTGCCGAAACCGTTAATTGCAACTTTAACTGACATTTGAATTACCTCCAAATATTTTATTTAGTTTTATGTTTAACCTATAACATTTTACCACAAAAAGGAATAAATGCAAGAACTTTGACATAATTTTAACTTGTATTTTCAAGTTTTGTCATATTGTTAAAAAAATATTCCTCATTGAAGTAAAAAATGGGTTAATTTTTAATAAAAATCACATATTTACAACGTTTATGGGTGTGCCATTCAGGTAGCCCTTGAGGTTTTCTTCAAGAATACCCATAAGACGGAGCCTTGTTTCATAAGCCGCCCAGGCAATATGGGGCGTTATAAGGCAATTGGGAGCAGTAAGAAGGGGGTTGTCTTCCTTGGGAGGTTCGGTTGAAAGAACGTCCGTGCCGTAGCCTGCAAGAGTACCGTTTTTTAAAGCCTCGGCAACATCTTTTTCGTTAGCAACGGGACCTCGTGCCGTGTTGATGATGTATGAGTTGGGCTTCATTTTACCAATGAATTGGGCATTTATAAGCCCTGCGGTATCAGGGGTAAGTGGACAGTGTACCGTAATGAAATCCGAATTAGCAATAACGGTATCTCTGTCTGTGAATTCTACGTTGGGGAAGCCCTCTTTTTTTCCTGAGGGGGTGTAGCAGAGAACCTTCATTCCGAAGGCAGAGGCAATCTGTGAAACTCTTGCGCCGATTTTTCCGAAGCCGATAATGCCAAGGGTCTTGCCGTCAAGTTCGTAAAGAGGGGAATTCCAATAGCAGAAATCCTTGCATTTTGACCAGGTGCCGCTTTTTACGTCTGCGGTGTATTCACTGACCTTGTTGATTAACTCAAGAATATAAGCAAAAACCATTTGTGCCACGGCATTGGTGGAATAGGCGGGGATGTTTGAAACAGGTATGCCTCTTTCTTTTAATGCCTCGCAGTCTAACTGATTATAGCCCGTAGCAAGGGTGGCAACAAACTTAAGCTTGGGTAAGTTTTCAAGAAGCTCTCGGGTAATGGCAACCTTGTTTACAATAAGAATGTCTGCATCTTTACCGCGTTCAATTATTTCTTCAGGAGAAGTTCTGTCGTAAACAGTCAAATCCACTAATTTTTCAATGGGCTCCCATGAAATATCACCGGGGTTTTCTGTGTAGCCGTCAAGTATTACGGCTTTAAGCATTTTGTTCATAATATCACCGTGCTTATTATACACAATTATACGGATAGTTTCAATAATACTTTTTATAAATTTATAAAGGTCTTACTTGACCTTGAAACAATATTGGTATAAAATATATATTTGGAATGAGGTGACGATTTGCAAAAAAGGAGTTTTCGTGAAGTGAACAAAAAATCATTTATAATCAGGCACTCCGCGAAATTCTGTTTCGCTTTGGCGTTGCTTCTGATTTTTGCTTCGTATATTGTTACTTTACCCACGGTTCAAAAAAGCCTTGCAGTAATAAATGCCGAGTTTGTAAACCTTGAAAATTTTATTGCCGGCTTCAATGATTCGATTGCCTTTGCAATTATAATGTTGCTTTTTCTGTTTAAAAGCTTTGTACCGATTATTCCGTTTTCGGTTTTGTTTATCAGCAGCGGTATGGTTTTTCCGGCACCTGTTGCAGTATTGGTAAATGCTCTGGGCTTTGCTTTACTTGTGAGCACGAAGTTTTTATGGGGCAGGCGTTTTGGCGGTGGTAAAGCTGTAAAGGTGCTTAAAAGCTACGAGCCTGTTTCGAAATTTATGGATTTTAACGGTACGGGCAATAAGTGGATGCTTGTTTTGTTAAGATTTATTCCCTTTATGCCACTCGGTATGGTGAGCCGTGCCTACGGCACAACCGAAATAAAAACCGCACCATACATAGGCTTGTCGGTTCTGGGCTTTTTACCGCGACTTATATTATGGAGTGTTGTGGGTATCAATATTTTTGACCCCTTTACACCGTCATTTATTATACCTATAATCATATTGTTGGTTGTCAGCGGAATAGCAATTTTAATATATAACACTATGTCAGAATAATCCGAAAGGAATTTTAATATGAAAAAGAATTTTATTAATAGTCCTGAGTTTCTTGAAAGACTCACTGTCGTTTACGGTGACGAAGCAACTGCTCAGCAGGAACGATTTTTTAATCTTGCAGAAGCCTTTGAAAAGGCTTTCGATTGTGAGGCAGATTTAAGATTTTTCTCAGCACCCGGCAGAACTGAGGTGGGCGGTAACCATACAGACCACAATAACGGTAAGGTTCTTGCGGCGGCAATTAATCTTGATGCTATTGCGGCAGTTGAAGCACGTGACGACGGTGTTATCTGCGTTAATTCTCAGGGCTACACACCCATTAGTGTTGATACCTCAAGCCTTGAAATCGTTGATGATGAGGCGGGTAAATCCGACGCCCTTATCAGGGGTGTATGCGCAAGATTTAATCAACTTGGCTACAAATACGGCGGCTTTAACGCAAGCGTTACCTCCCGTGTTCTTTCAGGCTCAGGTCTTTCATCATCTGCAGCCTACGAGGTTCTTATCGGCACAATTCTCAACTACCTTTATAACGACGGCAAAATAAGTGCGGTTGAAATTGCACAGATTTCTCAGTATGCAGAAAATGTTTACTTTAAAAAGCCCTGCGGTCTTATGGACCAGACCGCTTGTTCAGTTGGTGGTTTCGTAAAAATCGACTTTGAGGATACAAGTGCTCCCGTTATTGAAAAGGTTGATTTTGATATTGCTAAGCATGGCTATAATCTTTGCATTGTTGACACAGGTGGAAACCACGCCGACCTTACAGGTGATTATGCCGCTATCCGTCTTGAGATGAACTCCGTTGCGGAATTTTTCGGTAAAAGTGTTCTTCGTCAGGTTGATGAGGCAGATGTTTTTGCAAATATCGGTGCTATTCGTGAAAAAACAGGCGACAGAGCAATTGAACGTGCAATTCATTTCTATAATGAAAATAAGCGTGTTGAAAGACTCTCAAAGGCTTTATCGGACGGCGATTTTGAAGAATTCAAAAACACTATTATCGAAAGCGGTAAATCCTCATATATGTACAACCAGAACTGCTTTACCTTGTCAAATCCTTCCGAACAGCCCGTTGCACTTTCCTTGTGCATAGCCGAGGAGCTTCTTAAGGGCAAGGGTGCATACCGTGTTCACGGCGGTGGCTTTGCAGGTACAATTCAGGCATTTGTGCCCGTTGAAGAAACTGATGTATTCGTTAAAACTATGAGTAGCTTCTTGGGTGAAAATTCCTGCTACATACTTAAGGTAAGAAGCCACGGCGGCTGCGAAATATGATAAAAAAAGTAACGGATAATATTGATTTAAGCGGCGTTTCATCGCCGCTTTTACCGTTAATATACTGTGATTTTCACTTTAACTCAGGGGATGCTGAGGGTGTTTACCTTCAGTATAACGAGGTTGACGAGTTAACTGCGGTTTTTTCGTTAAAAAACGGTTGTGTTACTTTTAGCAAGGTGCGGGATGCCGATTTTTCCGAAGCCCTTATGTTCTTTTCTTTTTTAGGTGTAAGTGATATATTATCGGATTGTCCTTTGAACGGTGACTTTAAAGCCTTTTCACTTCTTGAAGCAACCACCCGAAGCGAAAAAACTTGTGACGTCGGAACCCTGAGCGAAAAATCAAAGCTGAGTGAATATCAGAATATCTATAAGCTTTTAAACGAAGAGGTGGGCAATTTTTCAAATTGGTACGGCAATTTTTCAAGGAAAATTAATTCGGGTAATGCCTTGGGTGTTTATAAAGCTATTGAAAATTCAGTTGTAAGTACCGCTACCGCAACGGCTATTTATAATAAAAATGCGGTTATTTCAGGTGTTTTTACCAATCCCTTATATCGTGGTAAGGGATATGTCACCGAGTGTGTAAAAGCACTTATAAATCTTTTGCACAAGAAAAACGTAAAAAATATATATCTTTGGTGTGAAGATGATAAAATCCCGTTTTATGAAAAAACAGGATTTAACGTAAAAGGTAAAATATATTTGAGAAAGGTATAACAAAATGTCTTTTTTTAACGTAAGTAACGAGCTTCAGGCTTTGTCGGAAAAAGCAATGCTCAAGTGTGAAGCAAGGTTTCAGGAAATTGATAAAATTACCGAGTACAATCAACAAAGGGTTCTTAAAGCCTTTATAAATAACGGCGTCAGCGACTCCCACTTCAATGCTTCAACAGGCTATGGCTACGGGGACCGAGGCAGGGAGGTTCTTGATGAATTAACTGCCGAGATTTTCGGTGCCGAGGATGCTATAATCCGTCATAGCTTTGCAAGTGGTACTCATACACTTTGCGTAATGCTTTTTGGTGTGTTGCGCCCCGGTGACAAGGTTCTTTGCGCAACGGGTACTCCTTATGATACAATCCATTCGGTTATCGGTTTAACGGGTGAGGGTATGGGTTCACTTAAGGATTTCGGTGTAAGCTTTGATATAGTAGATTTGCTCGAGGACGGTACCGTTGATTACGAAAGCGTAGAAAATGAGCTTTCAAAAACAGATTATAAAGCCGTGTACGTTCAGCGCTCACGTGGATATAGTTTAAGACCAACTCTTACCTCCGTAGAAATTAAAAAGATTGTTGACATAGTTAAGGCTAACAGTAAGGCAATAGTTATGCTTGATAACTGCTACGGTGAGTTTACCGAGTATGAAGACCCCTCAAGCCTCGGAGTTGACCTTTTTGCAGGGTCACTTATTAAAAACCCCGGTGGCGGTATTGCCAAATGCGGTGGCTATATAGCGGGTAAAAAGGACTTGGTTGAGCTTTGCTCATATCGAATGACAACACCCGGTGTAGGTCGCGAGGTAGGTGCTACCCTCGGTAATAACCGTGATATATTTATGGGTCTTTTCAATGCACCCCACGTTACGGGTGAAGCCCTTAAGGTTGCGGTTTTCACTGCGGCACTTTTTGAAGAAATGGGCTATGAGGTTTCGCCGTCTACCAATGAAAAACGTGCGGATATTATACAGAGCATCAAGCTCGGCAATCGTGAAAAGCTTGTGGCTTTCTGTCAGGGGCTTCAGAGTGGTTCGGTTGTTGACAGCTACGTTGTACCCGAGCCTTGGGCAATGCCCGGCTATGACTCGGACGTTATTATGGCTGCAGGTGCATTTACCAACGGCTCATCCATTGAGTTATCCGCCGATGCTCCTCTTAGAGAGCCCTTTGCAGTATGGCTTCAGGGCGGACTTAATTTCCATAGCGGAAAAATCGGCGTGCTCTTAGGTGCACAAAGGGTACTTGATTTAGAGTAAACGTCAGTTAGTTTTTAAGGATTTTTTTACTTTTGGGTAAATCACTTCTTTTGCAAGGCAGTTAATTGCAAATAGGTTGGGCAGAGCCATAAGACCGTTGCATATATCTGCAAAGCTCCATATAAGCTTTGGCGAGTTAATACCGCCCACAAATGCAAGGGCGATGTATAAAATCCTGTAAAAAACAATATATTTCTTTCCAAACAGGTATTCAAAGCTTTTTTCACCGTAAAAAGAGCAGCCTATAAGTGACATAAAGGCAAAAACGGCTGTGAGTATGCCTATACCACCCTTGCCGACTAATCCTGCGGCAGAATAAGCCTCGGCAGAAAGCTCGGCACCGAAAAGATTGTGTTGATTATAGTTTGTTGCAACAAGCATTACTATAGCGGTTAAGGTGCACATCAATATTGTGTCAATAAAAACCTCAAGCATTGCCCAGGTGCCTTGGGTTTCACCGTTTTTGTTATTGGCTTGTGCGTGAATAAGGGTGGAGGAGCCCAGACCTGCTTCGTTTGAAAATACGCCGCGAGATATTCCGTATCTCGCGGCTTTATATATACCAAAACCGCTTACGGCTCTTAGCGTGAAGGCCTCTGATAAAATTATTTTTATGCAGGGGAGTATTTCACTTCGGTATTTTACAAGTATTATTCCCGATAACACAAGGTATAAAATACACATCAACGGAACAATGACGGTCTGCACCCTTGCAATACGTTTCATACCGCCGAAAATTATTAATAAACACAAAGAAGCACAAGCTATCGCAACAATAACGGGGGATAAGCCCATACTACTGTTGAGAGCGTCCGAAATAGAGTTGCTTTGTGTCATATTTCCCATACCGAGCACGGAAACAAGGCAGAAGAAGGCATAAACCTTGGCAAGTTTTTTCATTTTCAGACCATTTTCAATGTAGCCAAAAGACCCTATTACTTTTCCTGTAGAATATTTAATACCAAGATAATTTTCTGAGTAAGCGGTCATCATACTGAAAAAAGCGGATATTATCATCCAGAAAACCGTGCCGGGACCACCTGAATATAAAGCGGTGGCAACACCCACAATGTTCCCTGTGCCGATACAGGCACCCAAAACCGAGCAAAAGGCAGAAAATTGCGAAATGCCGCTCTCATTACTATCCTTTTTGAACATAGAGCCCAAGGTGGTTTTGAATATTTTTATGGGGTGAAGTTGAAAAAATCTGCTTTTAAAGGTAAATCTTAAGGCGGTGAAAATAAAGAAGATTAGCATGGGTACGCCCCATACCACTGAGCTTACCGCATCAAGAAAATTTTGCATATTTTATAAACTCCGTTCTTTACTTTTTTGAAAATATAATTATAATGGGTATAGCCTTATTTAAAGGTTAAATTACCCTGTTTAAAAGTGTTCTCAAAATCCCTTTAATAATTCCCGTCACGCTAAAATTTAACAAAGCACTGCACGGTGAATTCAATTATGGTTATTAACAATATATTTATTGATTCAGAAAGATAGAAGTTTATTATGGCTAATGATTTAACAAGGGGCTCGGCAGGTAAGGTATTGTTGAAATTCACTTTACCGCTTTTTATAAGCGTTGTTTTTCAACAGATGTACAGTATTGCCGACAGTATGATTGCAGGTAAATTTGCAGGCGAGGATGCCCTTGCCGCAGTTGGTGCATCTTACCCCATAACTAATATATTTAATGCAGTAGCAATCGGTTGCAATATCGGTTGCGGTGTTGTTATATCCCAATTTTTTGGTGGCAAAGAATACAAAAAAGTTAAAACTGCCGCCTCAACCTCAATTATAGCAGGCTTTGTTCTGAGTGTGGTTTTAGCGCTTTTGGGTATAGCATTTACGCCATCACTTATGAAAATAGTTGATACGCCACTTAATATTTTCGAGGATTCGGCATTGTATCTTGAAATATACATCGGCGGCTTTGTTTTCTTGTTTTTGTATAACGTGGCAAATGGTATCTTCACGTCCTTGGGTGATTCCAAAACCTCCCTTTATTTTTTGATTTTTTCTTCCGTCACCAACGTGGTGTTGGACTACGTTTTTGTAAGATTTTTGAATATGGGTGTATCGGGTGTTGCATGGGCAACCTTTATTGCACAGGGCGTTGCAGGGATATTATCACTTGTCACCCTGTTAAGACATCTCAAAAAGCTTGAAACCGAGGGTAAGACACCGTTATTTTCTTTTAAAATACTTAAGAGAATTGCGATGATTTCCATTCCCAGCGTGTTGCAACAAAGCTTTGTTTCCGTGGGTAACGTGTTTATTCAAAAGCTGATAAACGGCTTCGGCTCATCGGTTATAGCGGGGTATTCTGCGGCTATTAAGCTCAATACGTTTACAATTAATGCTTTCTATACCTTCGGCAACGGTGTGTCAGGCTTTACGGCACAGAATGTGGGTGCAGGTAAATACAATAGATTAAAAAAGGGCTTCAAGTACGGTTCAATTATGGTTATTGCCACAGGTGTAGTTTTTGCACTTGGCTTCCTTGTGTTTAACCAAGGGTTAATTAAGGCGTTTTTGGATGCTGACGGTACACCCGAGGCAATTCGTTCGGGCTCCGCATTTTTGAAAACTGTAGCGCCATTTTATTGCTTTATCGGTGTTAAGCTTGTAGGTGACGGGGTGTTACGTGGCACAGGCTCAATGAAGCTATTTATGGTAGCAACCTTTACGGATTTGGTGTTGCGAGTTGTGTTGGCATTCGTACTGGCACCCCTGTGGGGATATCAGGGAATATGGGCTTCATGGCCCATTGGTTGGACCGTTGCAACGGTGCTTTCACTCACTTTTTGTGTGGCAGAAATAAAAAAGCAACAAAGAAAAGGTGCTAAGGAATAAAATTCTTCAAATATGTTATCTTTTTAACAAAAAGTATTTGCTTTTTTTGATAATTGTGTTAAAATAAAATTCGTATGATATAGCATTCAGAAAGGATGAATTTAATGGACTACAAAATGGAATTAACCCCTGAACAACTCGCCATGCTCAACGGCGAACAGGGCGAAACAATGGCAAAGGTTGTAAAGACCCTTGTTATGTATGGTGAAGCCTTCGGTGCAACCAAAATGGTTCCCGTTACAAGTGAAATGGGTCACCTTGTAACAAGCTTCGGTCTTAAGGTTATGACACCTGTTTACGACCTTATGCAGCAGCTTATTGATGCGGGCCTTTCATCAAAGCAGAAATTCTCTGTTGACCCCAAGCCCGTTGATCCTGAGGTTCCCTCAAACTTCTTAAAGAACTTCGTTTTCAACAAATTTATGTACACAAAGCAGGATAGCTACGACGAACAGCTCAGAAAATTAGGTCTTGTTAGCGACGACGCTTATACCTGCACCTGCTATATGAACGAGGTTGGCAACCTTCCCAAGAAGGGCGACGTTCTTTCATGGGCAGAGTCAAGTGCGGTTGTTTACGCTAACTCAGTTCTCGGTGCTCGTTGTAACCGTAACTCAGGTATTATCGAGCTTTTCGGCTCAATTGCAGGCTTTGTTCCTTACTTCGGTCTTGTTACTGACGAAGGCAGAAAGGCAACATGGGTTGTTGAAGTTAAATGTAAAAAGAAGCCCGAGGCACAGGTTCTCGGTTCTGCTATCGGTATGAAGGTTATGGAGGATGTTCCTTACGTTAAGGGCCTTACAGATTGGATCGGTACTGAGCTTGATGATGACGCTAAGGCATACCTTAAAGACTTCGGTGCAGCAACAGCATCAAACGGTGCGGTTGGTCTTTACCACATTGACGGCCTTACTCCCGAAGCAGTAGAAATGGGCGAAAGCCTTGTTGCAGAAAATGCACAGGTTTACGTTATCGATGATGCTGAGCTCGAAAGAGTTAAAAACTCTTATCCCGTTATGTGGAAGGATCCCAACAAGGCTCCTCAGCTTTGCTTTATTGGTTGTCCCCATCTTTCACTTCAGCAGCTTAAAGAGTGGACCGACAACGTTTGCGAAGGTCTTAAAAAGAGCGGTAAGAAGAAGGTTACAATCCCCACAGTATTTACAGCAGCTCCTGCAGTTTGCGACGAATTCAACAAAACCGAATACGCTGCAAAGCTTGCAGAAACAGGCGTAGTTCTCAGTTACATTTGTCCTCTTATGTATATGAATAACCCCTTAGCTAAAAAGGGCAGAGTTATTACAAACTCAAACAAACTCCGTACATATACAACCTCTCGTTACTACACAAGTGAAGAGATTCTTGACATAATCACAAAGGGGGCAAAATAAGATGAAAACTTTTAAAGGTCGTCCCGTAGTACCGGGCACATGCGAAGCAACTGCTCTCGTTTCACACGGCGGTTTCAACACACTTGCATCTTTCCAGAACGCTCTTCAGTTTGGCGATAAGGAAGCAAAATGCGGTGACCAGAATAATAAGGATATTTTTGAACAGCCCATGGTAGGCACAGCTCTTTGCCTTCCTCAGACAATCGGCTCCACAACCGGCGGTATGGTTCTTTACTGTGCAAAGGTTATGGAAAGAAGCCCTGCTTGTATGCTTTTCTCAGAGCACATCGACTCACTTGCAGCAGCAGGTGCAATCCTCGGCTCTGTATGGACAGATACTCCCATGCCCACAATCGACTGCCTTGGCGATGAATTCCTTGAAGCAGTTAAAACAGGGGATAAGATTAAGGTATACGAAGACGGTACAGTAGAAATTCTTTAATAAATTTGCGGATTTATACATTTATTTATACGATTTTTTTCAGGCACTCCTTTGAGTGCCTGATTTTTTGTATATTTTTTTATATTTTTTGCAAAATAATACTCGTCAAAACTGTTTTTTTATAGTAGAATAAATATGTTACTAAAGATTTGCGTGTTGTATGCAGATTTTGAAATGCAAAAGGAGGATTTTTGATGGCAAAAAATTCAAAACTTGATTCCAACGGCTACCGTAAATTCGGTATGCTTGATAAACTCGGGTATGCAATGGGTGATATGGGATGCGGTTTTTCATTCCAGTTGGTTGCAACATATATGCAGCTTTTCTATTTGCAATATATCGGCGTAAGTGCCGAGCATTATGCAATAATTATTGTTATTTCCAAAGTGTTTGATGCAATAAACGATATTTTAATAGGTAACTTTGTGGACTCCAAAAGAATCGGAAAGAAAAGTAAATATATGCCATGGATTCTTTTGGGTGCGGTTACGCTCATAATATTCAATGTTGCAATTTTCTTCCCTGTAACAAGCCTTAGCTATTTGGGTAAATGCTTGTGGTGTCTTGGTACCTATTGCTTATGGTCAATTGCTTACACTATGGTTAATGTGCCTTACGGATCACTTCATTCGGTTATTACCGATGACCCGCAGGAAAGAGTTTCTCTTTCAACCTTCCGTAGCATTGGTGCGGCACTTCCTGCAATTGTTATTATGATGGTGCTCCCCAAAATTGTTTACGATAAAACTGAAAATGCTGCTGGTGAGACTGTAGAAATATTCAAGGGCAATTCGCTTCTTCCTGTAGCCTTAGTGTTATCTGTGGTTGCTCTTGTGGTACTTTGGGGCACAACAAGACTTGTTGTTGAGCGTGTACACAGGGAAAGTGATGTTAAATCCACGGGCTTTAAGGCAATTATGTCTGCGGTTAAATCGTATTTTACAAACCGTGCAATGGTTGGTGCAACAATAGCCACAGTAGCATCGGTTGCACTGTTTAACTCAACAATGTCCCTTAATAATATGGTTTTCCAATACTTCTTTAAGGACCCTGACAAAATGGCAATCGCTATGGTCGGCAGTTATGCACCAATGATTGTGTTTATGGCAATTATTGGCAAGCTGACCGCCAAGCACGGCAAGAAAAAGGTTATTGTTTCAACAATGCTTGTTGGTGCCATTTCAGGTATTGTATCGATATTTGTGCCCATTACCGCTGATTTTAAGGGTATGTTGATATATATTGTGTGCTTGATGGGTCTTAACCTCGGCAATGCAGTTTTCCAGATTTCTGTATGGGCAATTGTTGCCGATTGTATTGCCGTAAGCTACAGGAAAACAGGTAAAAGTGAAGAGGGCTCTCTTTACGCTCTGTATTCATTCTTCCGTAAGCTTGCACAGGGCATAGGTCAGGCGGTAGTTTCCATGGGTCTTGTGGCTATCGGCTTTGTAGAGGGTGACAATGCAGTTCAGCATGAAGGCTTCGGCGATAAGGTTAAGATACTGTATTTCATAGTTCTTGCTGTTGGTTCCCTTATAGCATTCCTTTCTATGAAGTTTATTTACAATATCGGTAAAAAAGAGGAATATGAATTTAACGATGCTTAAAATAAAATTCCCGACTTTGATTTCTCAAAGTCGGGATGATTTTTTATGAGTGTATTTTTACGAATTCAATAAGTCTTTGCCAATCCTCACGGCTAAAGTAGTGAAGACCCTTTCGCATATGGTATCCGACGTCACCCTCCAAGAATTTATCACCAATCTGTGGTGGTCTGTCCTCGTAAATAAAGCCTTTGCCGAAGGCATCACCGGCACCAACACAACCGAGCATTTCGGATAACGGGTCAGCCCATTTATCCTCGGAGGCGCTACCTATAAGCACGTTTCTTGGGGCAATTGATGCAATAAGGTAATGCTGGTCAAAGGGCATATTTTCTTCATTGTTGCAGTATTTTTTATAATTCTCACAGAACCAGAAGGGGAAGTTGCGGCATATATCCGCTATTCTTTCGCCACCGGGTGCCGTGCCTCGGGCAATTGCCGCACCGCTACAGCCTGAATCATTGGAATAGGAAAAAGCGAATCTTTCATCAGTGGCACCTGCAAGTAATGCGGTTTTGCCGAGCCTTGAATGACCGCAAACAACCGAACGGCTCATATCAAGTTTTTCGGGTAAGGTTTCGGCATAATCCAATGCTCTTTGTGCCGCCCAAGCCCACATAGCAATTTTACCGCAGTCCGTGGGATTTTTTCTTATACCGTCGGGGTAGAGTATACCCGCAAGACCCTTTGAAAAATCATCGTCATCGGTTGCTACGTCGTTATAATATATTGAAAGCACCGCGAAGCCATTATCTATAAGCTCCTCTGTGGGCATATATCTGTCGGGGTTAAGGTCACGGAAATTAACGTGAACAAAGAACGGGTGAATTTCATCATCCGTTGGCATACTTGCAAGAAACGGGAATGAAAACTCCTTGCCGTTGATTACTGTATGTGCTGTTATTTTATTGCATACCGCCTTACCTGCACAAAATTTAGGTATAATATCCTCCTCAATCTCAAAGGATATTTTTTCGGGTTTAGGCGGCATAAAGCCGAAAAGGTCGGTTTGTATTACATCAAGCATTTCGTCCCTTGTTAAAAGGGGAGGAATGTTTCTTTCTTTGAGCATTTCTTTAAGCATAAACTCAACTCCTTGAAATGATTATATCATTTTATAATTAAAAAACAAGTTGCTGAATATAATATAATAAAAAGCTCTGCTAAGTTTTTCTTAGCAGAGCTTTAACTATTTTATTTTCAGATAAGACCCTGAGCCATCATAGCGTCGGCAACCTTAACGAAGCCTGCAATGTTAGCACCTGCTACAAGGTCGTAGCCAAGGCCGTATTTTTCGGCAGCTTCTGCAGAGTTGTCGTGAATGTTCTTCATAATCTGCTTAAGCTTTGCGTCAACCTCTTCTGCAGTCCAGCTATATCTCATTGAGTTCTGGCTCATTTCGAGAGCGGATACAGCAACACCACCGGCATTAACTGCCTTTGAGGGAGCAACTGCCTTGCAGTTCTCTTTAAGGAAATCAAGAGCATCGTTTGTTGTGGGCATATTTGCTACTTCAATGTAGTAGGGAACGCCGTTTTCAACGATTTTCTTTGCTTCATCCATATTGATTTCGTTCTGTGTAGCGCAAGGCATAGCAACGTCAACCTTTACGCCCCAGGGCTTCTGACCGGGGAAGAATTCAACGCCGAATTTATCAGCATAATCCTGAACCTTGTCACGGCCTGATGCACGCATTTCAAGTAAGTAGTTGATTTTTTCTTCTGTTACGATACCATCGGGGTCATAAATATAACCGTCGGGACCTGAAACAGTAACTGCCTTACCGCCAAGCTCAGCAATTTTCTTTGCTGCACCCCAAGCAACGTTGCCGAAGCCTGAAAGAGCAAAGGTTTTACCCTGAATATCTTCGCCAAAATGCTTGAACATTTCTACTGCATAGTATGTAGCACCAAAGCCTGTTGCCTCGGGTCTGATAAGTGAACCGCCGTATGAAAGACCCTTACCTGTAAGCACACCGTTTTCGAATGCACCGCGGATTCTTCTGTACTGACCGTAGAGGTAACCGATTTCTCTTGCACCTACGCCGATATCACCTGCGGGAACGTCAACGTCGGGGCCGATGTGTCTGTAAAGCTCGGTCATAAATGCCTGACAGAAGCGAAGGATTTCTGCGTCGCTCTTACCACGGGGGTCAAAGTCAGAGCCACCCTTACCGCCACCGATAGGAAGACCTGTAAGGCTGTTTTTGAAGGTCTGCTCAAAAGCAAGGAACTTCATAATACCGATGTAAACTGAAGGATGGAAACGAAGACCGCCCTTGTAGGGACCGATAGCACCGTTGAACTGTACGCGGTAGCCTGTGTTAACCTGAACCTTGCCGTTGTCGTCAACCCAAGTAACGCGGAAGGTAATCTGTCTTTCGGGTTCAACCATTCTCTCGAGTAAAGCAGCGGCTTCGTATTCGGGATGCTGGTCGATAACAGGAGCGAGGGAGTTTAAAACCTCGGTAACTGTCTGAACAAATTCGGGCTCGTTGGCGTGCTTTTTAGCAACCAAGTCAATTGTGTTCTGAATATAACTCATTAAAATACACTCCTTTTTTAGGTGCCGTAACAACGGTGAATTCGTAAAAAACACCCAAAAATTGATAATGTTGTACAAGACATCTAATTTTATGTTGTATATTTTATACTATGAAAAGTCAAATTGCAATAAAATTATGGCTCTGTGTACAAATATTGTAAGTATAAACAAAAATGGATATTCACATAAAAAACTTTTTTTGCAAAAAGTAAAAGAGAAAATGGTGAATAAAAATTCACATTGTTTTTTGTTTAACAAACACAATGTTTTTTCGGGCGTTGTGGCGTTGTTTTGTTAGTAAATACTAATTTTTATGCATTATTTTTGAGTAGTATGATGGTGTTTATTGTTGTGTATTTTATTGAAACCGACAAGGGGTTTATGATAAAATAACCTAAAGCTTAAATGGGGTGGTATTATGCAGAAATATCTTATAAATCCTAATCAGAAATTATCAAAAATCAACAAGGATATTTACGGCACCTTTTCCGAGCATCTGGGCAGATGCATCTATGAGGGCGTTTACGTTGGCGAGGATTCGCCCATACCCAACGTTAAGGGTATGCGCAAGGACGTAGTGAGCGCTCTTAAGGAAATGGGCATTCCCGTACTTCGTTGGCCGGGCGGTTGCTTTGCGGACGAATACCATTGGAAGGATGGCATCGGGCCTAAAGCAGACCGTAAAAAAATGATAAATACCCATTGGGGCGGTGTTGTTGAAGATAATTCCTTCGGCACTCACGAGTTTTTCGAGCTTTGCGAACAGATTGGTTGCGAAGCCTACGTAAACGGTAACGTTGGCTCGGGCACTGTTCAGGAAATGAGCGAGTGGGTTGAGTATATGACCTTCGACGGTCTTTCGCCTATGAGTGAGTTACGCAAAAAGAACGGTCGCGAAAAGCCCTGGAAAGTTAAATATTTTGGCGTCGGCAACGAAAATTGGGGCTGTGGCGGGCATATGCTTCCCGAGTTTTATGCAGACCAGTATCGCCGTTATGAAACCTTCGTTCGTGATTACAACGGCAACGAGCACATCTATCGCATAGCCTGTGGTGCTAACGCCTTTGATTACAACTGGACTGAAGTGCTTATGAAAAAGGCTGCAAGCAGAATTAACGGTCTTTCACTTCATTATTACACACTTCCCGGTGATTGGGGTAACAAGGGCAAGGCTACCGAATATACCGATGATGAATATTACACAACTATTGCTAAGTGCTATAAGATGGAGGAGCTTGTTCGCCGCCATTGTGAGATTATAAGCCGCTATGACCCCGAAAAAAGAGTTGACCTTATTGTTGATGAATGGGGCACGTGGTATGACGTTGAAGAGGGCACAAATCCGGGCTTCCTTTATCAGCAAAGCACACTTCGTGATGCACTTGTGGCAGGCATTACCCTTAATATTTTCAACAAGCATTCCGACAGAATAAGAATGGCTAATATTGCTCAGACAGTAAACGTGCTTCAGTCCGTGGTTCTTACGGACGGTGAGGATATGCTCCTTACACCCACTTACCACATTTTCAAAATGTACAAATCCCATGCGGAAAATACACTTCTCGGTAGCTTCCTTACAACCGATTATCTTGAGGAAAATAAGCAGACCCCCGTTCTTACCGAAAGTGCTTCAATTGACGAAAACGGCACAATTGTTTCTACAATTTCCAATGCTTCTCTTACCGAGGGCTACGAAATTAAGTGTCAGGTTGCGGACTTTGAGGTGAAAGAGGTTAAGGCAGAAATCGTAAGCGGTAATGCAAGGGATTACAACACCTTTGATAATAAAGAGGTTGTAAAAACAGTTGAATTTACCGATTTCACCCTTACAAAGGACGGATTTGTTGCTAAACTTCCGCCCTGTAGTGTTGCTAAGTTTATTATTAAATAATGGAACACGAGTGTAAAAAATGCCTTCTGTACGAAAGTGCAGAAGGCGATATCTTAAAGGATATTAAGGAAAAAATCGCAAAGCTTCCCGAGGGTGACAGGGTAAGCTCCGACGAATACGAGAAACGCCTTGGCTTTTGTAAGGATTGCGACAATCTTATTTCAGGCGTTTGTATGAAATGCGGCTGCTACGTTGAGTTCCGTGCGGCGTTCAAAAAACAAAAATGCCCCGACGTAAAGGGCAGAAAGTGGTAAAATGTCAATAAAAAATAATTATAATCA
>JAFYLQ010000029.1 GCA_017550105.1 Clostridia bacterium
ACCGCGCGCGTTCGTACCGCGATTTACCGTTAAGATACGATGAAACCTCAACCCTTTTCAGAAACGAAGAATCGGGCGAAATGCATGGTCTTATCCGTGTTCGTCAGTTCACCATTTCAGAAGGTCACTTGATTTGCACACCCGAACAGTTAGAGGAAGAATTTAAGGCATCATTAGAACTTGCAATATTTATGCTTAAGACACTTGGTCTTTATGAGGACGTTTCTTACCGCTTCTCACAATGGGACCCCGCTGATAAGGAAAAATACATCGGCACACCTGAACAATGGTCTGAAGCACAGGATATGATGGGCAAAATTCTTGACAACCTTGGAATTAATTACAAGGTTGGCGTTGGCGAGGCTGCATTCTACGGCCCCAAGCTTGACATTCAAATTAAGAACGTTTACGGCAAGGAAGACACCCTTATCACCATTCAGATTGACCAAATGCTTGCTGAAAAGTTTGGTATGGAATACGTTGACCGTGACGGCCAAAAGAAGAACCCCTACATTATTCACCGTACCTCTATCGGTTGCTATGAAAGAACCCTTGCGCTTCTTATAGAAAAGTATGCAGGTGCTTTCCCAATGTGGCTTGCACCCACACAGGTTAAAATTCTTCCCATTGCGGACAGACATTTTGATTATGCTTACGACATTAAAAAGCAGTTGGAAGCAAAGGGTATGCGTGTTGAGGTTGACGATAGAAACGAAAAGATTGGTTATAAGATTCGTGAAGCAAGACTTCAAAAAACACCTTATATGCTTGTTGTTGGTGACAGCGAGGTTGAAAACGGCGCAGTTGCAGTTCGTAAGCGTGGCGAAAACGGCGACCTTGGCGCAATGCCTTTAGCACAGTTTATTGAAATGGCAGTAAACGAAATTGAAACAAAGGTAATTAAGTAATATAACGTGTTATCTTTCGCAATAGGCACACTTCCTTGCGAAGTGTGCTTATTTTGTATTTGCCACAAATTAAATTACAGGGAGCATTAAATTATGAAGCCATACATTATCGGTATTGCCGGCGGCAGTGGATCGGGCAAATCCACCTTTGCAAAGCGCATTAAGGAAGCCTTTGAAAACGAGGTTTCGCTTATTAGCTGCGATAATTACTACCTTCCCCACGACGAATTGCCCTTAGAGGAACGTGCCCACCTTAATTACGACGCCCCCGAAGCGTTAGAATTTGACCTTATGGTGCGCCATTTGGAAGGTCTTAAAAACGGACAAGCCGCGCTTTGCCCCGTTTATGATTTTACAAAGCACACCAGAAGCGATAAGGTAACCGAAATTTTACCACGCCCAATTATTTTAATTGACGGTATTTTAATTTTTCACGACCCCGATTTGCGAAATTGTATGGACCTTAAAATTTACGTTGAAACCGACGCGGACGAACGTATTTTACGCCGTGCCAAGCGTGATATGCAGGAACGTGGGCGTGACCTTGACAGCGTTATTGAACAATACTTGACCACCGTAAAGCCAATGCACAACACCTACGTTAATCCCACCAAGGTGTATGCCGATATTATTTTAAACGGCGGCAAAAACGAGCAAGCCTTTACCTTGGTTAAAACACAAATTGAAAGAATATTAAAAACGGATGTGTAGAATTTCTACACATCCGTTTATTTTTTAATCTAACGATATTTTGCTTTTTTCAAATATTTTAACAAGCACACAGCCAAGAATTAAGCCTGCCACACCCTGAACGCTGTTGGCGGGAATATTAACAACCGACGGTGCAAAGCCGTACAAAAAGCCTTCGAAAACGAAATAACCTAACACCATTACAGCTTCGGCAACAACGCCCGAAATTATGCGCGAAGCAAGGTTGCCAACCTTATTATGTAAAAGCTTAAAGCCATAAAAGGCAACCAACGCCATAAGACCCTTAATTACAAAGGTTGCAGGCGCATACACCACGTAACCCGAGAATAAATCAGCCAAGGCCGAGCCAAGACCTGCGGCAAGAAAGCCGTACACAGGGCTTAACATCCAACCTGCAAGCAAAACAACACAGTCGCCCAAATTAACGTAGCCCTTAAGCGGTGACGGAACCTTAATAATCATAGTCGCCACACAGGTTAGCGATGCAAGCAACGCCGCAATTACAATTTTTTTGGTTGTATTATGTTCTTTCATTTTAAATCCCCCATTAAAGTAAATCTTCGTTATATGCCGCACGGCTACCGCCAATAAATTTTGGTCGAGTGCGTGCCGCAAGAATGGTAGCTTCACCAATTTTGTTATTTTCAAGCCTTAAGGGTACAGCCACCTTTTTAAGATGCATTCCAATTAAGGTAAAACCAATATCTATACCGGCGTCGGCCTTAATTTCTTCCACAACAACAGGGTTATTAAAATGCTTGTACGCCTGTGTCGCCATCGAGCCACCCGCCTTAGGCTGCGGCACTACGTTTACAATTTCGGCATTTAAAACGGCGCTTTTTTCAACAACGATAGCACGGTTTAAATGCTCACAGCACTGAAAAGCAAGCTGCCAACCCATTTTGTTGGCATAATCATAAATACCTGAAAAAACAATTCCCGCTATGTCAGGGCTGGAATTTGTACCAATTTTCGACCCTATAATTTCACTGGTCGAACAACCGACAACCACTATATCGCCCGCTTTTAGCTTTGCCTTTTCACCAAGCTCACGCATAACGGCCGTGGCTTGTTCATACAAATTATTCATTATAAATTCCCCTATTGATTAACTAGCCCACATAGTATATAATAAATCTGATAATATTAAAATAGTCAAAAAAGGAGAAAATTATATAACCAGATGAAATATATAATTGACACAAAGTCACACACGCCGGCATATCAGCAATTATATTTACAGGTGCGTGAGGATATTATAAAAGGCATATATCCCGTTGGCAGTAAGCTGCCCTCTAAACGAACGGTCGCTTTAGACAGTAACACAAGCACCGTAACGGTAGAGCATGCCTATTCCCTGCTTATTGACGAGGGCTACGTTGAAGCCCGTGAAAGAAGCGGCTTTTTTGTTATATTCCGTGCCGACGACGGCTTTGTTACCTCACGTTTTCAAAGCCCAATACACGAGCTGCCACAGGTCAGCCACACCAACACCCCAACCGACTTTCCCTTTTCGGTGCTTGCAAAAACAATGCGAAAGGTAATAAGCGACTACGGCGAGGGTATGCTTGAACGCTCCTCTAACCTTGGCGTATTTGAACTACGTGAGGCTATTCGTGTTTATTTAGCGCAAAACAGGGGCATTCTTGCCGACACCGACCAAATAATAATCGGCTCGGGTTCGGAATATTTGTATACCCTTCTTGTCGAGCTTCTTGGTCGCGATAAAATTTATGCAATTGAATCCCCTTCATATAAAAAAATCGAACAGGTTTATACCGCATCGGACGTGCAACTGGAAAAACTGCCACTATCACACGACGGCATAGATAGTAATGCCCTTAAAGGCTCAAACGCCGACGTATTACACATTTCGCCATACCGCAGTTATCCCAGTGGCGTTACGGCAACCGCATCCAAAAGGCACGAATACTTAAACTGGGCAAATAAGGGTGTTAGGTACATTATTGAGGATGACTTTGAATCGGAATTTTCGGTGTCACGCAAGCACGAAGAAACACTGTTTTCACATTCCTTTTGCGATAACGTAATATATATGAACACCTTTTCAAAAACCGTATCCCCCTCATTTCGTATAGGGTATATGGTGCTACCTAAAGAGCTTGCAGCTTCATATAAGCAAAAGCTTGGCTTTTTTTCCTGCACCGTGCCAACATATATACAGCTTGTCCTTGCCGAACTAATAAATAACGGCGATTTTGAACGCCACATTAACCGTGTTAGACGAAATAAAAGAAAAGAAGCATCTTTGATTAAATGAATGTAGATTTCGAGCAAACCTCCTTTGCTTGACCTTATGCGATACCCAAAGTTCATAACAGCTTGGAGCGCATATGAACTTTGACCGCGGGCTCATAACCCTTGACTCCGCTTATTTAAGTTTTTCTCTAAAACAAGAAAAAACCTCTATCACCTAAAGGTGAAGAGGTTTTTTGGCAAGTCGCACCGATTTAAGCTTCGGCAAAAATAGCAGTATACTTATCTCACCACCGAAGAATGACTGTAAATGTAGAATTCCTCCTGACTTGGCATCCACTTCTTTTCTTTTTCGGGGAAAGTTTGATCAAAACTTGCTACCGCGTCAGCATCCTCGCAACAATCGGCAGCGGTACTGGGAATATACATCCACTTTCTGCCGTCAAGTGCATTCGGCACAAGCTCGCATACAAGAAGTGCAGTTGGGAAATTGCCGTCAACAACAAAACTTACGTTTTTCTTTTTGCAACTTACAAAGCCGCGGCTGACATAGTTTCCAGGATTCCCAAAATTAATGTTCACATCGTATCCCATTTTTCTTGCAACATCAAAAGAATGTTCTATCAGAATTTTCCCGAGCTTTTGCCGCTGATATTCAGGGGCAACGCAAAGAGGGCCAAAAGAAAGTATTTCTTTTCTTTTACCGCTTTCGTCCTCAAGCCATGCTTTTGTATACATTATATTGCCTATGATTTTGCCGTCTTTTTCAAGGACAAAAGCAAGTTCGGGTATAAAATCGGAGTGGCTTCGCATTTTATGTACATAATAGTGCTCGTCAGCCCCCGGTTTATAAACGTTCCAAAATGCCTCGCGGGTAAGTTCTTCAACTGCTCTGTAATCTTTTTCTGTTTCTAAACGTATCGTCAAATCATCCATTTAAAAAATTCCTTTCTTCATTGTCCTTTTGCAATCCATTTCTTTGACCAAGCAAATAATGTTTCGGACATTAAATTAAAATCCACCA
>JAFYLQ010000030.1 GCA_017550105.1 Clostridia bacterium
GGTGAGCTTGAAACCTACGTGGTGGGTATCGGCAATTATACCGATGAAAAGCGTGTGGGCTCAACGGGCGATTCCCTCGGAACCAATATTCTTTACAGAATAATGGCAATTTTCGAAAAGCTCTTTGCCGCAATACGTGATATTTTCAGTTAATAAAAGTTTTACCAAAAAAAGAATCCGCACTTTCCGTTTTTGGGAGTGCGGATTCTTTTCAGTTCTGTTCAATTAATTCCAAGGCTATTTGCTGCAGTTCTTCTATTGAGCTTATTAAGCCCATTCTTGCTCTGTAGTTGGCGGCACCGTGAAGTCCCTTTGTGTACCAGGCGGCGTGCTTTCTGGCTTCTCGTATGCCCACACGTTCACCCTTGTATTCACATATTTTTTCAACGTGCTTTAACATCACGTGCATTTTCTGTGTAACGCTCGGCTCGGGTAAAATTACCTCGTGGTTAAGGTAGGCGTTAATTTCCTGAAATACCCAAGGACGACCGAGGGCGCCTCTGCCAACCATTACCATATCACAGCCCGTTTCCTCCATCATTTTTGCGGCGGATTTTCCGTCAACAACGTCACCGTTGCCTATAACGGGTATGCTGATTGCATTTTTAACCTCACGGATAATGTCAATATTAACAGGCGGTGCGTACATCTGCACCTTGGTTCTGCCGTGTACCGTTATGGCGGCGGCACCCGCTTGCTCACACCTTTTGGCAAGTTCAACCGCATTTACGGTTGAGTCATCCCAGCCTGAACGCATTTTAACGGTAACAGGTACGTTTACTGCCTTAACAACCGCTTCAACAATTTTAGCGGAATTAATAGGGTCCTTCATAAGAAGTGCACCGCCGCCCGAGGATGCAACCTTGGGTGCGGGACAGCCCATATTTATGTCAATAAAGTCGGGGGAGTATTCAAGGGCCTTTACTGCGGCAATTGCCATGGTTTCGGGGGAGTTGCCGAAAATCTGAGACCCTGCAGGTCTTTCTGATTCGCTTATATATAAAAGCTCGGCACTTTTTTTGTCACCAAGGCTTATGCCCTTGGCACTTGCCATTTCGCACACTGTATATGCGGCACCGTAGCCGCGGCAAAGCTCACGGAAGGCACGGTCGGCAACACCTGCCATGGGGGCAAGTGAGGCTTTGTCGTTTATTACAAGATTACCGATTTTCATAGTCAAAAATACTCCCGCAAAAAATCAAAATTCACTTTGTAAAGAATACCACGAACCAAATCACAATTCAAGTGAATTGGCTTAATAATATATATAAATCTCTTTTTAAAAGGAAAATATTGGTTTTTATAGTAATAAATTAGAAACTTTAACAGTTTTTTGGGGTGATGTTTGTTCAAAGTGATAATATGAATTTCTGAATAAGTATGTTATAATTCAAGGGTAAAAGTATACTTTTTAATTTGGAGGAATACACTATGAAGAAATACTTCAAAAAATCCTTAGCTGTATTCATGGCAATGTTAATGCTCCTCTCCGTTGTGGGCGTTTCCGCTATGGCTGCTGCGTACAAAATCGAGTTCTTGCCCGGTCGTTATGCTACCGGTACAGGTCCCGACCCCATTACTGCAGAAAAAAATACTATTATCATTCTTCCCGGTGCTTCATTTGAACGTGAAGGCTACGTTCAGGCCGGTTGGTCAACCGCTGCTGCAGGTTCAAGAAAGAACTATGATCTTGGTGCTGAATTCAAAGTAACCAAAGCACAGAAGCTTTATCCTTATTGGGAAGAAGTTAAATGCGTTGTAACCTTCGCTCCCGGTGAATTCGGTGTTGGTGCTGCTAAGACTGCTGAGGTTGCTCAGGGCAAAACAACAAAGTTCCCCGGTGCAATCTTCACCCGTGACGGCTATATCCAAATTGGTTGGTCATCAGTTGACGGCGGTGCACTTGAGTACGATTTAACCGATACAACACCCCAAATCACAGGTGACATTGCTTTCTATCCTGTTTGGGAACAGTGTGTTTACTCTGTTGAAACAGATATAACAAGCGTATCCTTCGGTAACGTTTGTGAGGACTACGCTACACCCGCTGAACAGTACATCTCAGTTACTAACACAGGTAACGATGCTATTCAGTACACATTGCCCGTAGCTGCAGGCTTTAATTTCACAGTTGTAAGCGGTAACCTTAAGCTCGCTGCAGGTGCAACTCTTAAAATTGCAATTCAGCCCAAGGCAGGTCTTGGTGTTGCTGACTACACAGGCAACTTCCTCTTAGATGCTAACCACAACGAGGCTGACGTTACAATCAAGGCTACCTTCATTGTTAACGCTCACAGCTTTGACAGATATACATCTGACAACAACGCTACCTACGAAGCAGACGGTACAAAGAGTGCTGAATGTTCAAACGGTTGCGGTATGACAGATACAATTATCGACCTTGGTAGTATGAAGATTTACTCTGCAGACAACAACATCGTTGACGGTCTTCTTAAAGAGTATATCTACCACAAAACAGTTCGTGCAACTGCATACGGTAGCGGTATGGATAACATTCAGGAGGATGGCTCAATCGCTCCCGGCACAAAGAGATATCGTCCCGTTTCATGGTACGTAAGCGATGAATTCAACGGCGAATTCAAGGATGACAACTACGACATCAACTTCGTTCACACTTCATTCGGTGATTACACTCTTACAGTTAAATACGTTGAAGAGGTTTACACCTGCGACAACCACATGGATGCTCCCGTTTACCTTTGTGAAGAATGTGGCGAGCTTACAGATGGTACCTGTGCAGCTTGTGGCGTTGAATCAACACCCATCGTTTGCGGTCTTTGTGAGGATCCCCACTGCGGTAACGTATTCTTCGAGGAAGAAAGCGAAATGACCTTCGGTTGGGTTGCTACAGGCGAAGAGGATGAAAAATCCTTCGATTACTACGTAGGTCCCTCTGAGAAAGAAGAACAGGAAGTTATCAGACCCAACACAATAACTTCAATCATCTTCGGTATTTTCGCATACCTTGCTGAGTTGTTAGGCGGTTTGTTCGGCTTTTAATTAAATAACCTTTAAAGTATAGCAGACGGTGTTACGCCGTCTGCTTTTTTATATATTGAAACCTGTGATATTTATGGTATAATTTAATTATTAATAACGGCAGGTGATATTATGTCAAAAATAATAGTTGCAGGCGGTGGCCACGGCGGTATAGCCGCGGCGGCACTTATGGCAAAAAGCGGTCTTGACGTTACGGTTTATGAAAAAAACAGTGGGGATAATATGGGCTATGACTGGACGGATATTTTTGCACCCGAAAGTCTTGAGTTAATCGGCTTAGGTCTTCCCGACGAGGATTTGTTTGAATATAAAACCGATATGACCTTTTATTCAACCAACGAAAAAATTGCAATAAAACAGGACGTTCCACCCGACGAGCTTGAAATTAAAATGGAACGTAGGGATATTTATAAATATATCATTGACTATGCCGTTAAGTGCGGAGTTCAGTTCCAATACGGTTATACCATTCAAGCACCCATAATTGAGGGTAACCGTGTTGTGGGCATTAAAACCGACAAGGGCGATGTTTACGGTGATTTAATAATAGATGCCTGCGGATGTAATTCACCTGTGCGAAGCGGTTTGCCCAAAAACTGGCGTATTCAGAACACTACACGTAAAAATGAAAAGTTCTACGTTTACAGAGCCTTTTATAACAAAATTGATGGTGCCCTTGCCGAGGATAAATACAAGGTCTGCCTTTTGCCCGAGGGCATAACGGGTATAGGCTGGGTGGCAAGTGAGGAGGAATATACGGATTTACTTATCGGCAGGTTCCGTCCCTTTGATATTGATGAAGCCAACCGTACCGCCGATGTTTTCAGAAGCAAAAATCCCACACTCGGTACCGAGCTTGTACGTGGCGGTCAGTTTGTTGAAATCCCCGTGCGTCAACCATTATCCCTTATGGTGTGCGACGGATACGCCGCAATAGGGGACTCTGCCTTTATGACGGTGCCCATTATAGGCTCGGGTATAGCAAACTCCTTCAGGGCGGCAAAAATCCTTGCAGAGACGGTTATAGCCGATAAAACAGGTGAATTCAAAGGCGAAGCCCTGTGGAATTATCAGTATAATTTCTATAAAAAATTAGGCTCGGGCTTAGCACCCTTAGCGGTGGTAAAACTACTTTTAACAAAGCTCAAACCCGAGCAGTTGGATTATATTTTTGAAAAGGGTATACTCACTTCAAAGGAAATGACTATTACCGCAAACAGCACAAGCTTTATGGATTTCTTCCATTTTTCGCCCGATTTACCTATGCGGGGTCTTTCTATATTAAAGGATAAGGATTTACTTGCTAATATGCTTTGGGCGGGTAAAACCATGGCTTCGGTTGTGGGTATCTGTGCTAAAATACCAAAGAAATACGAAAAGGCAAAGGTCATTTCCTGGGCATGGAAATACGACCAATTGTTCAGATAAAAAGAAACCTCTCAGATTTAATTCTGAGAGGTTTCTTTTTAATCGGGGAGCTTACAAACATCTATCCATTGCTTATAGCCTGAGTATTTCTCTAATTCCTCGGGAGTTAATTCAATGGCACTGTTACTGCTGCCACAAGCGGGAAAAACAGTTTCAAATCGCTTTATACATTCATCGAGATAAACCGTAACACCTTCGTTTATAGCGAAGGGGCAAACACCGCCAACTGCGTGACCGATTTTTTCCTCGACTTCGTCAAAGGATAACATTTTAGCCTTTGCCCCGAAAAAGGCTTTATATTTCTTGTTATCTATTTTAGCATCACCCGCGGTGACAATAAGAATAGGGGAGTCGTTTACAGAAAATGAGAGGGTCTTCGCGATTCTGCACCCTTCAGTATTGAGAGCCTTAGCTGCAAGCTCAACGGTAGCACTTGACACGGGAAATTCCATAACCTTATCTTCAATATTAAATTGTTTGAAGTATTCTTTAACTCGTTCGATTGACATAACCAACACTCCGGAAATTTTGTTGAGTATATGATAACACATCGGCAAAGGGAGTGCAATATGGTTTTAGGTTCAATATTCGTTATCACGGCGGAGCCGTGTATATCATCAATTTCAAAGAAATTGTATATCACCAAGGCAACGCCTTGTATATCATCATTGCGAAAGAGATACAACCTTTGGTTGGTGATATGCACCTTAGGTGATGATATACACGCTAAAGCGTGATGATATGCCATTGCTTTCGCAATGGATAAAAAAATCCAAGTCCGAGGACTTGGATTTTTTGGTCGAGATGACGGGATTTGAACCCACAGCCTCTACGTCCCGAACGTAGCGCTCTACCAAATTGAGCCACATCTCGATAATATTAAGTCGATATGATTAAACGCACAAAGAATTATACTCTAAACCTTAAATAAAATCAAGTGTTTTTTATAATCATTTTTATTGTTAGCTACAATTCGATTTAAGGCGAAGCCTGTTTTTGGTATGCACAAGTGCGTAACTTACGGTGAAGTTGGTTAGAAGAGTAACCCACCGTAGGGGCTGTGGCTTGCCCAGCCCGAAAAGACAAAGTTGACCATAAACTAAAACGGGTCAGGCGAGCCTGACCCCTACAGTAATTTATTGCTTTCATCAATTTTTTATAAATTCGGCGAAGCCCCGATAATTACGCATTATGAATTACGAATTCACGGGACCCTCCACCGTCTGGCGACGGTCCCCCTCCCTCCTTGCGCAGGGAGGCGAGGCTTTGCCCCTTTAATTTTGCATTTTGCATTTAAGGATTTCTCATTGTCGCTTATTTTACGCTCTTCTTTTCAGGAATAACAAAAATAAATACCAACGAGCTTACAAGAAGTATCATGGGATAAAAAAGATTTGAAATAACATCAAATGCGCTCATTTCCTGACCCAAGGTATGCACGACCGAAAGGGCTACGAGTATCTGTGCACCGTAGGGGAGTATGCCCTGAAAAATACAGGAGAAGGTGTCGAGAATTGAGGCGGTTTTGCGGGGTGAAATGTCGAAATCCTTTGCCATTTCACTTGCTATGGGGTTTGCCATAACAATGGCAACGGTGTTGTTTGCGGTGGCAATATCCATAAGACCGACCAAAAGGCCAATGCCTAACTGACCGCTCTTTTTACCCTTGAACACCTTGCGGATACCCTTGAGCAGAGCGTCAAAGCCACCGTTGTGTTTAATGAGTGCACAAAGTGCCGCAACAAGAATGGCAACCATTGAGGTTTCAAACATACCCGAAGCACCCGTGCCCATATTCGAAAGCAAATCGGGGAAGGTGATTCCGCCTGAAAGTAGCATTATAAGGCTACCCGAAACAATGCCGATAAGAAGGGTGATAAACACGTTTATGCCGACAATACCGCTTATAAGAACGAGTACGTAGGGGATAATCTGCAGTAATTCATAGTCCGTGTTGGCAATTTCAGTCACGTCATACCTGAAGGACAGGGCAAGAATAATCCCCAGGGTTACTATAGCCGCAGGAAGCACAACGGCGAAGTTTGTGCGGAATTTATCCTTCATCTGACAGCCCTGACCGTTGCAGGCGGCAATGGTGGTGTCAGAAATGAACGAAAGATTGTCGCCGAACATAGCACCGCCCACAACCGTGCCCACACACAAGGGGAGCGAGAAGCCCGAGCCCTCTGAAATGGCTACGGCAATTGGTGTAATAAGTGTGATGGTGCCAACAGACGTGCCCATAGCCGTTGAAACAAAGCAGCTTATAAGGAAAAGCACAACAACCGTAAGTCGGGGAGGGGTGACGGAAAGCATAAAGTAGGCTACGCTTTCGGCAGAATCCCTGCCCACAACACCAACGAAAATACCCGCAAGCATAAAGATTATAAGCATTGTTATAATATTTTTGTCACCGATACCATTGCCCATTATTTCGAACTTTTTGTCGAGGGTAACGCCCCGTGTCTGAAGCACGGCAACCAATAACGCCACAAGAAATGCCACCACAACGGGCACGTTGTAAAAGCCCATTGGAATTTTCATAATATATTCAAACGCTATTCCTAAGGATAAGTAGAAAACCACGAACACCCCTATGGGAAGTAGCGCAAAAGCCTTGGATTTTTTCATTATTAAACTCACTTTCGTTAAAATGGAATCTTAGGGATTATACCACGCTTGAATAAAAAGTACAAGAGTTAAGGGGAATTCGTGATTCATAATCGTAATGGGTAATTAAAGAGGCACTTCGTGCCGATTTTATAGTTGCAGGTTGCAAATGGCAAGTGGCAAGTTTCGGGGCAAAGCCGATTATATGGCGATTGGAAATTGAGATGAATGATGCCGTCCTAGATAGGTGTATTTTGTGAGCTATTTCACTTGCCGCAAGGCAAATTTCGTTGAAAAAAGCACCCTTGCGGGTGCTTTTTTCTGCGTAAGAGTAACCAAACAGAGCAGAACTGAGGTAAAAGTAAGTAAAAGTAGCGTACCGGTTGTCTTACTTGTTTGCCAAAAAATGATCTACATTATTAATCAAATACCGATAGCAGAAATTGCAAATATCTGTATTGTATGCTACAGTATCCAATTCTATCATTGTATCGGTTTCACAGATTTCATCGAGTATTTTATTTCTTACGACTTCATCTTCAGGAACGACACCATTACTAAAAAGAACGAAGCTTTTTCGCAACAGTGTTTCCGCATCCAAAGCACCGATTGTATGTAAAGCATCAGCTGTTTGATGTGCAAAATTACCGCAAGTGTTTGCCAGGAATTGAGATATACCGCCATTGGCAATTTCGCCGTCATACAAAACGCAAAGCAGGAATGTTCTCACATACGGAGAATCACATTCATCAATCTTCCAATGATATTTTCGCATAAAAAACTCATAAGCATCAATTACTACATTTATATTAGACTTGCGAGAGAGAATTTCATTAATATCTAAAGGTCTGTTTGTATGTTTTTTGAGCTGCCTGCGCAATTTGATCCTTTGAAAGAAGTTCATTTTACATGCTCCTTTGCAGTGTTTATTGAGGCGATTAATATACGGCGGATTGTACCACATTGGTTGTATAAGTCAACGGCAATTTCTCTGTTGAGAATTTCTGATTTTACAAATAGTTCAATCCAATACTCGGTTTCGTAGCATTCCTTCAGTGCGATTTGCAATTTTGAAACAAAGTCTGCTTTCCCGTGGGCATAATTAGCTTCTCGTATATTTGCACCGATTGATGTCGCAGAACGTTCCAATTGATTAACAAGCGAGTAATGTCCTTTAATTGTTTCGCAAAGCTTTATAATATTTACTGCAAAATCAGTTGAAAGTTCTCTTAATTTGGATTCTGCCATAATTATATCACCTCTGTTGAATTTATTATAACATAAATATTATTGAGATTAAAGTGAAATATTGCTACGCAATGTGAAATAATCTTACGATTGTGAAATATTTTGTCTTGCGACAAAATGTGAAATGAAATTTGCTAACATTCGCGTAAGCGAATATTTCACATTTACGAAGTAAATATTTCACAGCGAAGCTATTTCACTTGCCGCAAGGCAAATTTCGTTGAAAAAAGCACCCTTGCGGGTGCTTTTTTCTGGTGGAGATGATGGGAGTCGAACCCATGTCCGAAAATCTATTCCCGAAACTTTCTACGAGCGTAGTTTATCTTTTAAGCTTCCCTCGGAAAAACGCCGACAAACAGGCTTTAATCCTTGGTAGTCCTTTAAACCGTGACAGATTACAGGACTCTCGTCTGTTCACGTGCACCACTAAACGACGCTCTTATCCGAGCCGTGGTACTCTCGGTAAGAACGGCAGCTGACTTAAGCAGCTGCTAAAACTGTTTTATTATTGTCAGTTATTTTTAAAATTGCGATTTTTAAAGCGGTACCGCACCTCTGCTCGCTTATAACGGTTCAAAATCCCCGTCGAAATCCTTTCATCCCCAAATATATAATTCATAATTCATAATGCGTAATGCGTAATTGTGCTTCGCATTATGATAATTGCTCTTGTGTTTTTGTGATAGCTGTAAGTATCTTAATAAGTTCTTGACAATCAGCGTAAATGCTGTTGAATTCAGCTTCGTTAATATAGCTACTTTCGACCAGCAATTCCAACCAATATTCTGTCTCACTGGCTTCTTTTAAAGCAATATTCATTTTCGAATAAAAATCCGGTTTGCTTTGTCCCCTGATAGCTTCTTTTACATTTGCGCCAATACTTGTTCCGCTTTTTAAAAGCTGTTTTGATAAAACATATTCTTTCTTTTCATTACATAAGTATTTGTTCAAATTAATTACTCTTAAGGCGAAAGCCTTGCTTTTTGTGACTATAATGTTATTTGTTTTCATATTTATCTACCTTGGGTGTTTTTATAATGCCGCACGCAGTGCCCGATAATTACGCATTACGCATTCCGAATTACGCATTGGATTATACATCAATATTTGTTGCGTTCTGCTAAACTGCGCTCAATATTACGCTGAGCATCACGCTTGGCTTCCGTTTCGCGCTTATCGTAATTCTTTTTACCCTTGCAAAGACCCACAAGCATTTTCGCCTTACCCCGTTCGTTAAAATAAACCGAAAGGGGAATGAGGGCACAGCCCTGTTGCTTAACCTCGCCCATAAGCTTCATTATTTCTTTTTTGTGCATTAGCAGTCTTTTGGGTCGCATAGGGTCCTTGTTGAAGCGGTTGCCCATTTCATAAGGTGAAATATGAACACCGTTTGCAAGCATTTCACCGTTGACAACGTTGCACCAGGCATCCTTAAGGTTAAGCTTGCCTGCACGAACGGATTTGATTTCTGTACCAAAAAGCTCAATGCCTGCCTCGTATGTTTCAAGAACGAAGTAGTCATGGTATGCCTTTTTGTTCTGTGCTACTGTTTTATTCTCTTGCTTTGCCACAACTACTCCTCCTTTTTTTATAATTCTGAACGTCCCGATAACGCTCTCATAAGCGTAACGTCGTCGGCGTATTCAATATCTGCGCCTACGGGAATGCCGTAAGCAAGTCGTGTGACTCTGACACCGAAGGGCTTAATAAGCTTACTGATATACATAGCCGTTGTGTCGCCTTCGATTGTGGGGTTGGTTGCCATAATAACCTCGGTGATTGTGCCGTCAGCAACCCTTTCAACCAAGCTTTTAATGGTCAGTTGCTCGGGGCCTACACCGTTCATAGGTGAAATAACACCGTGTAAAACGTGGTATACACCGCCGAATTCTCTCATACGCTCCATTGCAAGAACGTCGCGGGGCTCCTCAACAACACAAACGGTTGTGTGGTCTCGGCTTGCACTTTCACAAATGGGGCAAAGCTCCTTTTCGGTTAAGTTATGGCAAAGTGCACAATGGTGTATTTTGGTGTGAGCGTCAATAATGGCATCGGCAAATTCCTTTGCCTGCTCGTCTGTTAAATCAAGCACGTGAAAAGCCATTCGCTGAGCAGTTTTTCTGCCTATGGAAGGTATTTTTTGAAACTGTTCAATAAGCTTTTCAAGTGCCGCTACGTCGTAAGCCATATCAGAAGCCGAAGCCTGCAGGAAGGTTGAGACCGCTTGTAACGCTACCCATTCTCTGCTCCATAGTGTCAATTGCCTTGCGGATTGCTTCGTTTGTAGCCGCAATAATCATATCGGAAAGAATTTCAACGTCATCGGGGTCAACAACGTCGGGCTGAATTTTAACCTCAAGAACCTCGTGCTTGCCGTTAACCTTAACCTCAACGGCACCGCCGCCTGCACTTGCAGAGTATTCGGCTTCTTCAACCTCCTGCTGAGTGCGGTTCATTTCTGCCTGCATATCCTGCAATCTTTTCATCATAGCTGCCTGAGAGTTGCCACCCTGATTAGGAATTCTTGCTTTCATTTTATTCTACCGTCCTTTTATGAAAATTATTCTTCAATGAAGAAATCAATTTTGTGTTTGTTGAGTTTGTTTATAAAGGTATCAACAGGGTCAATGCTTTCATCTGCCTGAGGTGATGAGCCGTCGTTATAAATCATGGGCTTAAGCTTTTCTCCTGTTGCACGCATAAGAGCCTCGGTAATGGAGTCTGCGTGGGTCGGTTGCTTAAACATCTGGGGGAAGGCGGTGTTTTTAGCCTTAATAAACACGGTGTTACCCGCCCTGAATGCAGATGAGCCTATAAGCATGGGGTATAGGGGTCTGTTGATTCTTGATAACTGATTAAGTGTATTTTCCCAAGCGGCAAAGGGTACTGCATTGTCACTTTCGGTAACAATACCCGTATCGACGGGCTTTGCGGGAGCCTCGTGGGAAACAAGCTTCTTTTCGGGCTTGGGTTGAGGTTCGTTTTGCTCTGCAAAATCCTTTTCTGCAGGGGGCTCTTCGGGGAAGGGTTCTTCCTCAAAAGAGGGGGTGGACTCCTCCGGTGGAACGTCAACCGTAACAGCCTTTTCCTCTGATTGCACAGTATCGGGTGCTACGCTCTTTACGGGAGCGGGAGCCTCGGTTGTGGTGCTTGTAACCGTAATGCCCTGCGCCTTAATAAGCATTAACTGTGCTTCAAGCTCGTCAATACGTCTTACAAGTGCGCCGTTATCCGTAGATAAAGCAGGGGAGCAAAGGCGAATAAGCGCCGTCTCGGTCTGTGCCCTTTGGTGAGCGCTGTATTTTAACTGTGAAGCCTCCTTGCAGAGGGTCTCCATAATATAAAGAACTGTGCCGTAGGTGATGTTGCTTGCAATATTCTTGTATCGTGCAATTTCATCGGGAGTGCAGACAATGAATTTTTCGGGCTTTTTGGTGGTTTTGGCAATCATAATATTTCTGAAATGATTTACCAGCTCACTCATAAGCCTTTCCATATCGCAGGATGATGAATGTAATCTGTCGATTATATCAAGGATTTTTGAGCTATCCTCGTTAAGAAGTGCATCGGTAATTTCAAATAAATAATCCTTACCCAAAAGACCTGCGGCGTTGCCGACGGTCTTGATTGTAATGGGCTCGTTGTAGCCCGCACATTGGTCGAGAATTGAAAGGGCGTCACGTAAAGCACCGTCGGAAACACGGGCTATAAGTAAAGCGGCTTCCTCGTCAAGGCTGAGGCTTTCGTTCTCGGCAACGGTCATAAGCCTTGCGGCAATATCCTCGGGCGGGATACGTCTGAAATCAAAGCGCTGACATCTTGAAAGAATGGTTGCGGGTAATTTTTGCACCTCGGTGGTAGCAAGGATGAACAGAACGTGTGCGGGAGGCTCCTCAAGAGTTTTGAGCAATGCATTAAAGGCACCGCCCGAAAGCATATGAACCTCGTCGATGATATATACTCGGTATTTTGCGGCGGCAGGGGTAAAGTTAACCTCGTCACGTAAATCACGGATATTGTCAACGCTGTTGTTACTTGCAGCGTCAATTTCCGTAACGTCAAGGATTGAGCCGTCGTCAATACCGCGGCAAATCATACATTCGTTACAGGGGTTGCCGTTAACGGGATTAAGACAGTTTACGGCTTTAGCAAGAATTTTGGCACAGGTGGTTTTACCCGTACCACGTGAGCCTGTGAAAAGATAGGCATGGGACAGACGACCTGTTGAAATTTCGTTCATTAAGGTTTCGGTAATGTGACCCTGACCCGAAACGTCAGAGAATACCTGTGGTCTCCACTTACGGTATAAAGCTCTGTACAAAATTCTCACCCCTAATAAAGTTAATAAAAAAACTTACGCTCAACTCGGTCACACAACGAGCAGGCGGACTGTGGCGCACAGAACGGTCCGCTTAATGCTGCTCGGTTCCCCGCCTGACATGGTTCACGGTGCCCCGTCGCACAGGACCCACTCGTTGCATGACCGAATTGAGCGTAAGTAAAAGTGTATATATTATATATTATTAATTAATAAAAATCAATAGGAAAGCCTTAAAAATCAGCCCTCGTATTCATCTTCATTTTCCCAGTTATGCCAAACACCCTGAATATCGTCGTTATCCTCGAACATTTCAAGCATTTTGCTCATATTTTTCATGGTGTCTTCGTCTTCAAGACGAGTGTACGTCTGGGGAATGTAAGCTGCTTCACTGCTTACGAAGGTGTAGCCCTTTGCTTCAAGGTCGCTTAAAACTGCACCTAAATCGTTAGCATCTGTGCGGATTTCAAAAATATCCTCATCATCAGTAATGAAGTCGATTGCACCGCATTCGATAGCATCCTCCATTAATTTGTCCTCGTCAACGCCCTCTTTTTCGATGATGATAACACCGAAATAGTCGAACATAAACATAACACAGCCCGATGTACCCATATTTCCGCCGTATTTGTCGAAGTAGTGACGAACGTCACCTGCGGTACGGTTACGGTTATCGGTAAGTGCTTTAACAACAACTGCGATACCTGCGGGGCCGTAGCCTTCGTAAATAATTTCTTCGTAGTTTGCACCGTCGTTGGCACCTGCTGCCTTTTTGATAACTCTTTCGATATTGTCGTTGGGCACGTTGTTGGCCTTAGCCTTCTGGATAAGCTCCTTAAGTTTTGAGTTACCTGCGGGGTCGGGACCGCCGTCACGAACGGCAATCATAATTTCTCTGCCGATTTTGGTGAAAACCTTAGCTCTTGCGCCGTCAGTCTTTTCTTTTTTTCTTTTGATTGTACTCCATTTGGAATGTCCTGACATATAAATTCTCCTTTGGATAAAATCTATATAAATAACTGAAGTATTTTATCACAGACAAGTAACTTTGTCAATCATTATAATTAGGAATTAGGAATTGAGGGGCGAAGCCTCGCCTCCCTGCTTTAGGAGGGAGGGGGACCGTCGCCAGACGGTGGAGGGTCCCGGAAATGCAGAATGCAAAATGCAGAATGCAGAATGCAGAATTAAAGGGGCACTTCGTGCCGTTTGTAAAATAAGTTGATGCAAAACAATAAATTACTGTAGGGGCTAGGCGAGCCTAGCCCCTACGGTAGTATGTTTATAATAAACAGCATTATTCCGAAACCCTTGTAAACACAGGCTTTTCGGGAAGATTGGTAACACAAAGGGTGTTTTCATCCACGATTGTGAAATCATACTCGTACCTGTTATTCGGAAGATTGTCTACATCACATAAATAAATATATTCATCCACGGTGTTACCATTATCGTCAAAGTTGAAAATACAATAACAGTCATCCTCTATAACCTTTTTACCGTTAACCTCCAAGGTCGCACTTTCCGTTGCGGTGTCCAAGGTTAATACGGCTTCACCGTTTTCTTCACAAAACAGATGACCGCTATCGGGTGCTACATATTTTACCGTTCTTGGTGCATTAAAATGGTCGTAAACCTCTGTGGTGTCAATTTCAGGAGGAAGCGAAACGTTTGAAATGGCTAAATATGCGTATATAAAAGGGAACTTTTCTTTTATGCTTGAAGCGTAATATGAACCGTCCTCGGGCTCCCAGTATTCAAGCAGCTTGTAGTTTCCGTCATCACCCACCTCAAAGGTTATGGCAATGGGGCACCAGCCACCGCCGTCCTGCTCCACAATACCCAGGGGGTTGTCGGTTGAATAAAGTTGATAATGAGCGTTCATATATACGGTAAGCTGATTTCCGCTTCTGCTTTTTCCATAGATAACGTGAGATTCGGTTGCTATAATATCGTACTCAGGTTCATCGGGTAGGTTATGTTCCTTGATTGTTTGTGAAATAACGGACTCTAATTTAAAGCTATTTTCACGTTGAACTTTTATGACGGAGCCTATGAGAATACCCGCTACCGCCACTACAATTACACCTGCTAGAATTAACCAAAAAACAATTCTTTTGTAAAAGGGTCTGCCTTGATTGGCTTTTGCATCTGTACTCATATTTGGGCTCCTTTCAATGTCTGTGATTTCAGTTTATTGTAAAAATTTTACACTGTCAATGTGTTGGCTCTGAAATTTACACAAAGTTAATCATAACTTTATTTTTTCTTTATTTTTGTCTTGGCTTCATTACTCGAGGCAAGCCGATTATAAAATAAGTTGATAAAAGAAATAAACCGCTGTAGGGGCTAGGCTTGCCTAGCCCGCAACAATAAATTTTATAATGAAACAAAACGGGCTAGGCGAGCCTAGCCCCTACGGTGGGGGTGTTCTGTTGCTCTATCCTTACACACCGTACAGATAATCCGTACCTACTGTTTCCACCAAAAACCACCCACGAAATTTGTCATATTTGCGAATGGAAAAACACTATTAAAAGGTACATAATTATAGATGTATTTTTATGTTGTAAGTAGGTAATTTTATGGCGGTTTTTAAATGTAAAATATGCGGCGGGGCACTTGAAATTGACGATAATGAATCAGTAGTTGTTTGCGAATATTGCGGACGTCCTATATCTACAACGTTTGAATCTGAGTCTGTTTCTAACAAGAAAAATAAAAAAGGTCGTTTAAAAAAGAAACGGAAAAAACTAGGGAAGAAAGCCAAAAGAATAATGCTTGTTATTAGTTTGGTTGTTATTTTGATTGCAATAACGTCTGTTATAATTACGTTACTTCCGTCTAAATATAAGTGGGATGAAGTGTTGCTTAAATCTGCCTTGCCCGTACCGGTATCTGAATATGGTGATTTATATGATAACTGTGCAGACGATCTATATTTAGTTGTAACAAACACTTCTTTTCTTGAATACGAAGATTATGTAAAGGAATGTGAAAACAAAGGATATACTTATGTGCTTGAGTCTAGTGCATCTTCATACAAAGCTTACAATAGTGATGGTTATGAACTTGAATTAGAGTATAGTGAATATAACGAGAAAATGACAATATCTCTTGAAGTTCGCGTGGCGGGTGTTATTAGTTGGTCACACAGTGAACTTGCTGCATTGTTACCCGTGCCTAAATCCAATATGGGCACTATCGTTAATGATAATTCCTATTTTTATGAATTGTATTTAGGAAATATTTCTAAAGATGAATTCAATGAATATGTTGCGGACTGTGAATCAAGAGGGTTTACTATAAGTTGCCAAAAACAAGATGACTATTTTTATGCGAAAAATGAATCAGGACATGAATTGTCTATTGAGTATTACGGGTGCGATTTGATTTACTTACAACTCGAAACGCCAGATGATTGACCATAAAATAAAATGTCGGCGGACTGATTGGGACCTTCCACCACTCCGACCAACTTATTTTTAAAACATAGTTTATTTTCACGCTTGATACTATATTGTTTCATCAAATTTATTTCAAGGTGGTCCCCCTTCCTCCCGCAAGCGGCAGGAAGGCAGGCTATCGCAATACAACTGCTTTATTGAAAACTCGGAAGTAAGGTTTACTCCTTGCTTCCGATTTTTTTGCACTCCGTGGCGTAATGGCGTTTTACATTTATAAGCAGATGTTTAATTGCACGTATACTGCAGAAAATAATCAGGGTGAAATGATTTATGAAATTTAATAAAAAACTATGGAAACCTTTGGCACGATATGGTAATATATTGTTTATTGACTACAATATAAAAAATATCAGGTGTGGTAAAATGAAATATAACTTCACAAATGAAATTCATTCCGAGGGCGTTGAGCTCAGCAATATTACGGCGCAGGGCTTTAAATCTGCCTGTGTTACAATAAACTTTGTGCTTCCCCTTGGGGATAGGGCGTCCTATTATGCCCTTGTTCCGGGTGTGCTCACACGTTCATCACAGAAATATCCTGACGTTACGGCTATTGAAAGAAAGCTTGCGCTTCTTTACGGTGCAGAGCTTGTTGCGGATATCTCAAAGGTGGGCGAAAATCAGGTTCTTAAATTAGGTGTATCCTGCATTGACGACCGCTTTGCCTTTGACGGTGAGAGCATTACTGCAGAGTGCAGCGATTTGTTGTTTGAACTCATTTTTAATCCGCTTACGGAGAATGGTGTGTTCTCGGCAAAGGACGTTGAAAGTGAAAAGCGTCTTTTGTGCGAAAGGCTTGATGCGGAAACAGGCGACAAAAGAGCCTATGCCAAAAACCGTTGCGAGGAAATTATGTTTGGTGATGAAGCCTACGGCATACACCGTCTGGGTTCACGTGAGGTTATTGAAAGCATTACACCTGAGGCACTTTTTGAGGCATACAAGGAAATACTTGCAAATGCAAAAATCTGCGTGTGCGTAAGCGGAAAAACCGATTACGAAGCGGTAAAAAATATGCTTGGCAAGTACATCGGCTCGGTTGAAAGGGATTTGTTGACAACCGAAACCGTTTTTGTTGAAAAAGCAGAGGACGTGACCTACCAAAAGGAAAGTGAGCCCGTAAAGCAGGGCAAGCTTGTTATGGGCTTCCGTCTCGGTATGAGTGACGCTGATGATAATTACGCCGCCCGCAGAATTATGGTTGACCTTTTCGGCGGCAGTCCTCATTCAAAGCTTTTCACAATTGTTCGTGAAAAAATGAGTCTTTGCTACTATTGTTCTGCAAGAATGATAAGGCAAAAAGGTATTATGTTCGTTCAAAGCGGTATTGAAAGCTATAACGAGGAAAAGGCTACCAAAGCAATACTTCAGCAGCTTGAGGACATTAAAAACGGTAACTTCACCGATGAGGACGTGGAGGCATCCGTAAAAGCCCTTGAGGATACCTTCAAAAGTGTTTCTGACAGTCCCGAGGCACTTGATACCTGGTTTATGTCACAATGTGTAAGCGGTGACTATAAATACCCCGAGGATTTTATTGAAGAATTTAAAAACGTTACCCGTGAGGAAATTATAAAGGCGGCAAGTGACGTGACACTTGATACAATATTTATGCTTGAAGGCAATGCAAAAGGCGGTGAAGCAGATGAGTGAGAACGTAATTAATTATATTGAAAACAGTATTCTTGAAGAGGGTTATTATTCAATAAAGCACAAATCGGGCTTGCAGATTTACGTTTATCCCAAATCGGATTATGCATCTGCTTATGCGGTTTTCGGCACAAAGTACGGCTCCATTGACACCCGCTTCAAACGAAGTGACCGTGAGAATTTTACCGAAATCCCCGCAGGTACGGCGCATTTTCTTGAGCACAAGCTTTTTGAAAGTGAGGAGCTTGATGCATTCCAGCGTTACGCTAAAACGGGCGCCTCTGCCAATGCATACACAAGCTTTGACAGAACCTGCTATCTTTTCACCTGCACGGGCAATTTTAAGGCGAATTTCGAGATTCTGCTTGATTTTGTAAGGCACCCTTATTTTACTGAGGAAACCGTACAGAAGGAGCAGGGCATTATCGGTCAGGAGATTGATATGTACAAGGACTCACCCGAGTGGGAATGCCTTTTTAATCTTCTTGACGCTATGTATATAAATCACCCCGTTAAAATTGATATTGCAGGAACCAAGGATTCCATTGCCGAAATAACCGCAGAGATGCTGTTTTCCTGCTACGATACCTTTTATAATCTTTCAAATATGGCTCTTGCGGTGGCGGGTAACACTACCGTGGATGAGGTTCTTGAGGTTGCCGATAGGCTTCTTGAAGCGGACGAATACGTTACGGTTGAACGCACCTTCTTAGAGGAGCCCTCACACATTGTGAAGGACTACGTTGAAGAAAATTTACCCGTTGTAACACCGGTTTTTGCCCTCGGCTTTAAGGAGACTCACTCCACCCCCGAAAGAACCCTTGAGGAAGAGGTTGCAATGTCGGTTATTCTTGATATTTTAGCAGGGCAGATGTCACCCTTGTATAAGGAATTGCTTGACGACGGGCTTGTTAATAACACCTTTTCGACCGAGTATTTTCACGGTCATAATTATGCCGCACCCCTTTTCTCGGGTGAGTCGGTGAATCCCCGTGAGGTTGCCGACAGAATTAAAAAGGCGGCAAAGGAATTAAAATCAACGCTTATTACAGAGGAACAGTTTGAGACAGTTCGCAAAAAGCAGTACGGCAAAACCGTAAGGGCATTTTCGGACGTGGATACAGTTGCAAATGCACTTGTTGTGTCCCATTTTGTTGACGAGGAGCTTTTCTCTGAATTTGAGGTTATCAAAAACCTGAAGCTGGATTTTGTGAACGAAATACTCCTTAAATCCTTTGATGAAGAAACTGCGGCACTTTCGGTGGTTTGCGGAAAATAGAGGTGTTTGATTTGAAGCTTTTTACAGATGTTGCCCAGGTTACCTTTGGAGGCATTGATAAAATTTTTGACGTATCATCAACCTTTTGTGAGTTCTATATCGGCTCAAAATTTGTTGAAATTAAATGGTACGGTGTTATTATAGCCTTCGGCTTTACTCTTGCGGCACTTTTAGGCGGTCGCATAGCCTACACGTGGCGTATTAATCTTTCCAAAATGGTTGACGTTCTCATTTACGGCTCACTTGGTGGTATTGTAGGTGCCAGAGCCTATTACGTTATTTTTGAGTGGGATTATTACCGTGAGAATTTAGGCGAGATTTTTGCAATATGGAACGGCGGTCTTGCTATTTACGGCGGTATTATCGGCGGTATTGTTGCAGGGTTTATAACCTGTAGGCTGATAAAGCTCAATTTCTTTAACTTGCTTGATATGGTGGGTATGAGCCTTCTTATCGGTCAGGGCATCGGCAGGTGGGGTAACTACGCCAATCAGGAGGCTTTCGGTACATTTACCAACGGCAATTACGGTATGATGAGCGATAAAATAGTCCGTTATATTACCCGTAATCCCGATAAATTCGGTCTTGAGGGCGTTACTGACATAGCCGCACATATTGAAGAAAATAATCTTTACGTGCACCCCACGTTCTTTTATGAATTTGCTTCGTGTATGGTGGGCTTTTTGGTGCTGTACGTGATTATGAAAAAATTCAGAAAATTCAGCGGACAGATTTTTTTGTGCTACGGAATATGGTACGGCACGGAAAGAACTATTGTTGAGGGCTTACGAACCGATAGCCTTTATATAGGTAATACGGATTTAAGGGTTTCACAGGTGCTTTCAATGGTTATCGTTGCAGTCTGTCTTGTGTTACTTATTGTTAATCTTATAAGGGTTAAAAAGAACCCGAAGCCCATTGAGGGTGTGGATTTCTTCCCCGAGGGCTCTGCTAAAACATTAAAAGAGAAGAAGCTTGAAAAAATGGCTTCAGAAAATCAGAAAAATGGTGACGAAAATGGCTGAAATTATAAGCGGTAAGATTGTTTCTGCCGCAAAGCGTGAGGAAATAAAGACACGTGTTGCAAGGCTTAATGAACAAGGCAAATCCGTGGGACTTGCGGTAATTATTGTAGGTAATAACAGTGCCTCAAGAGTATACGTAAATAATAAGAAAAAGGCTTGTGAGGAGGTTGGCATAAATTCATTTGAATATGCCCTTCCTGAGGAAACCACACAGGCTGAGCTTCTCGATTTAATAGCACAGTTAAATAACGACCCTGATGTAAACGGCATTTTGTGTCAGTTACCATTACCGTCGCATATTGATGAGCAGGCGGTTATAAACGCTATTGACCCCTCAAAGGACGTGGACGCTTTCCACCCCTTTAACGTAGGACATATTATGATTGGTGACTACACCTTTTTACCCTGTACTCCTGCGGGAATTATGGAAATGCTCAAATTCTACAACATAAGCGTAAAGGGTAAAAAATGCGTTGTTATCGGCAGAAGTAATATTGTGGGCAAGCCCATGGCAATGCTTCTTCTTAAGGAGAACGGAACGGTTGAAATATGCCATTCAAGAACCGAAAACCTTAAGGAAGAAACCCTTAGTGCGGATATTCTTGTGGCGGCAGTTGGCAAAGCGTACTTTGTAACTGCGGATATGGTCAAGGAGGGTGCAGTGGTAATCGATGTAGGTATGAACAGAAACGCCGAGGGTAAGCTTTGCGGTGACGTGGATTACGATGAGGTGGAAAAGAAGGCTTCCTTTATAACACCCGTACCCGGTGGCGTAGGACCTATGACAATCACTATGCTTCTTGAAAACACCGTAAGAGCGGTTGAATTATAATGTTTTATATGCCAAGTGGCATAATAACCATAAATATGAACTAATTTTTGTTAGTTTTTAACGACTGAAAACACCCTTGTTGACGGGCAGATTGCTTGACAACCGAGGGTGTTTATATTATAATAATTCTATCTGTAAAGTGGATTTTCACTTATCTTTTTACGGTAAAAAGTACATTTTTGAAGGGATGCGTGTTTTATGACAGCATGTAAAAAGCCCCTCTGCGCTATACTTGCGTTTATCCTTGTATTCGTATTTATAGCCGCAGTACCCGTTTCTGTTTTTGCGGAAGATGAGGTTCCCACCTTCTCTGCAAGCGAAATCGAAAACAACAAAAAGCTTGATGAGGATTCAGGTCTTTATTATCTTCAGACCGCTGACGATCCTTCATCATTGCAGATTGTCGGTTACGACGAAAAGTTAACCGATAAGGAAATTAAGGTTCCTGCTACAATCGACAGCCTTACTGTTGTTGCTATCGGCGACTATGCCTTCGAAGGCAACACGGTTGTTGAAGAAATCACACTTGCCAACGACGTTGTTAAGTTGGGCGAGGGTGCATTCAAGGGCTGTACCGCACTTAAGGAAATCAAGAAGGATAAATCTCTTTCTTCAATCGGTGCTTCTGCATTCGAGGGTTGTATATCTTTGGAATCCTACAAGATTGCCGACGCTGTAACTGATATTCCTGCAAGATGCTTCGCAGATTGTACTGCTCTTACAGAAATCGACGTTCACAAGAATATCAAAAACGTTGCAACAGACGCTTTTGTTAACTCCGCTTGGGAAAATGCTAAGGAAGACGGCGTTCTTTACTTCGGCAGAGTTTTATATTCATACAAGGGTAACCTTAAGAATATCGAAATCCCCAAGGGCGTTTCAATTATTGAGGACTATGCATTCCTCGGTAACACAAACCTTGAAACAATCACCTTCGGTCCCGACGTTGAGGAAATCGGTCTTTATGCATTCCAGAACTGCGTAAACCTTAAAAAGGTTGAAATTAACGATGCTATGGGTATTGTTAGCGCAGGTGCATTCAAGGGCTGTAAATCTCTTAAAGAGATTGACTTCTCAAATGCAACACTTGCAACCATCGGTTACGAGAGCTTTGCTGATTGTACATCACTTGTTAAGGTTGAAACCGCAGAAACTCTTTCTGAAATCGGTGATTATGCATTCGAAAACACAAAACTTAAAACACTTAAGCTTTACAAAAACGTTAACTCCATTACTGCAGATGCTTTTGCAGGTGTAAAAACTCTTGAAAGCATTGAGGTTGTTGACAACAACAAGGAGTTTTCTGCAACAGACGGCGTTCTTTATAACAAGAAGGGTTCATCTATTATTGTTTTCCCCACTGCTAAAAATGGCACCTTCGAGCTTCCTCAGGGTGTAAGCTCCATTGCTGACAGAGCATTTATGAACTCTGCAATCAGCGAAATTAAAATTGGTGAGGATTCATCACTTGATTGGATTGGTGTTTCTGCATTTGAAAACTCAGCAATCACCTCAATCGAAATTCCCGCTAACGTAAGCAAACTCAATAACAGCGTATTCAAAAACGCAACAAAGCTTTCAAAAATTGTATTTAAAGAGACTGTTAATGACGACGGCGTTAAAACAGGTCTTACATATATCTGTGCGGCTGCATTCGAGGGCTGTACCGCTCTTACAAGCGTTGAATTACCCTCAACATTACAGACAATTGCAACAGGTGCATTCAAAAATGCAGGTCTTAAGAGTGTTAAAACAGGCGACGGTGTAGCTCAGATTGCATCAGAAGCCTTCGCAGGTAACAAAAACCTTGCAGACGTTACACTCGGCAACAACGTTGCAAAAATCGGTAAGGACGCATTCAAGGACTGCGTTGCTCTTAAATCAATTGCAATTCCCGCATCAGTTGTTGACTTCAGCGGTGCTTCCTTCTCAGGTTGTACAGCTCTTGCAAAAATCACAGTTGACGCTAAGAATAATACATACAAATCAGTTGGCTCCGCAGTTTACTCTGCAGACGGCTCCAAGCTCGTAATTGCAGGTACTGTTAAGGATACAGCAATTGCCGTTGCCGAAGGCACAAAGGTTATTGCCGCAAATGCATTTGACCTTGCTACAAAGGCTGCTGCAATTACATTCCCCGCAACACTCGTTAACGTTGAAGCAAATGCACTTGACGTTACTGCTTGGTACGAAGCAAGTCTCGGCGTTGTTTATGCAGGTAGCGTTCTTTACAAGGCAAAGGGTGAAATTGCTGACGTTGTTGTAGCTGAAGGTGTTAAAACAATCGCAGACGGTGCGGTTAAGAACCCTGCAGTTAAAAACGTTACTCTTCCCTCAACACTTGTTGAAATCGGCAAAAATGCCTTTGAGGGTACAGGTATTACATCAGTTGTAATTCCCGATAGCGTAACAACTATCGCTTCCGGTGCATTCAAAAACAGTGCCGCTCTTAAATCCGTAAAATTACCCGCAAGCCTTGAAACAATGGGTGCAGGTGCTTTCGCAGGCTGTACCGCTCTTGAAGAAATTGCAATTCCCGCTTCACTTAAGGTTCTTTCATCTGATACATTCGCAGGATGTTCAGTTCTTGCAAAGGTTGACCTTGGTGCAGTTGAAGAAATTGAACAGTATGCATTTGAAGGTTGCGCTATGCTCGAAACCATCACACTTCCCGCAAGTGTTGCAGCTTGTGAGGTTTTAGCATTCGAGGGTTGTACTGCACTTGCAGAAATCAAGGTTGCTAAGGGCAACAAGGTTTACTCTTCAAAAGAGGATGGCGTAGTTCTTACAGCTAACGAAGAGGGCGACTTCGATACAATTGCTATTTATCCCGCAGGTAAAAAGGGTGCTTATGCAGTTCCTGCAGAAATCACTAAGATTGGTGACAAGGCATTCTATAACTGTGACGCTCTTACTGCTATTACTTTTGCAGAGGGCTTTGACAGTATCGGTAACGAAGCATTCTTTGATTGCGACAATATCAAAGAGATTGTAATGCCCGACAGTGCAAGACATATCGGTGACTATGCATTCGCATCCTGTGATAACCTTCGTTACTTCAAGGTTGTTAACAACCTTACAGACTATGCTGACAATGCATTCGATGGTTGCTACTACTTCAACTACGATGCAGTTGATATTAAGGTTGAAGATAACTACGGTATGATTATCGGTATCATCATCGGTGTATTTGCAGTAATCGGTGTTGTATGGTACCTTGTTTACAACAAAAAACAGAAGAAAATTCAGAAGGAAATTCTTGAGAAAAATGCAATTGCAGAAGAACTTGCTGCAATGAAGCTCAAGGAAGCAGAAGAATCAAAAGAAGCTGAAGAAGAAACTGTATAATACTTTTCGGTTTATAATTAACGAGCCTTGTCCTAAATAGGATGGGGCTCGTTTTTTGTCGTAATTTGCTGATTTTATAAACGGGATACCTTGACTTTGCTTAAGTAAAATGATACTCTTAAAATAGTTGATATAATACCTGTATTGTCCGCGATACGGGTTACCGGGGGGAGTATATATGGCTATTTTAAAATGTAATATATGCGGTGGCGAGTTGGATTTATCTGCTGATATGAGCATCGGTGTATGTCAGTATTGTGATTCGACTATTACAATACCTAAAGAGCTTGACCGTAAGGGTAATCTATATAACCGTGCTGTGTTTTTAAGGCAGAATAATGAGTTTGATAAAGCGGCGGTTATTTATGAGGATATTCTGAAGGAGGATAATACTGACGCCGAGGCACATTGGGGTCTTGTGTTAAGTAAATTTGGTATTGAATACGTTGCAGACCCGATTACAGGGGACCATCTTCCTACATGCCACAGAACACAGGCGGAGTCTATTTTATCCGACCCCGATTACCTTGCGGCGTTAGAGTATTATGACAGTCAATCCGCTTCAGTAGTTGAGGCTCAGGCTAATGAAATTAATAAAATACAGAGCAAAATTCTTGAGATTTCCCGCAAGGAGCCACCCTACGACATATTCATTTGTTATAAAGAAACCGACAGTATGGGCGGCAGAACAGAGGATAGTATTATTGCTCAGGACCTTTATTACGAGCTGGTAAAACGTGACTACAAGGTTTTCTTTGCCCGTAAAACTCTTGAAAGTAAGCTTGGTACAGAGTACGAGCCCATTATTTACGCCGCACTCAACAGTGCAAGGGTTATGATAGTTCTTGGTACTGACCCCGCTCATTTTAATGCGGTATGGGTTCGTAACGAGTGGAGCCGTTTTATGAAAATGGCAAGGGATAGCCAAAATGAAAAGATTATTATCCCTGCATTTAAGGGTATTTCACCCTACGAGTTACCTAACGAGCTTTCAAACTTCCAATCGCAGGATATGTCCAAAATCGGCTTTATGCAGGACCTTACGGACGGTATTGAAAGGTGCCTGAGAAATAAAAAGGAAAAGGCGGAGGATAAGCCTGTTGGCGGTGGTGTGGATATGCACCAAAGACTCGTTAAAAACGGTGAGACTCATTTACGCCTTCAGAATTTTGACACTGCTGAAAATGTTTATAATACAATTGTTAACGATTATCCTGACGATTATCGTGGTTGGTGGGGTCTTATAAACTGCAAAACAAAGGGCTTAACCGATATAAACTGTGATATCGATAAAATTAACGTTTGGTACAGATACGTATGTCAGCTTGCAACACCCGAGGAACTTGCAGAAGTTGAGGGTGCATATATTACCTTCCTTAAAAAGGTTTCTGAGGAAGAGGTTAACTCAGAGGTTGAAAACGTAGTTCATATAATTGCAAAGCACAGACAAACCATTACTGAAAAACAGAATGAAATAAATTCCTTGAGAAAATCATTAACTGTTTTTAAAGAGCAATACGTTGCACAAAGTAAGGTTGATAACGGCAATATTGCTAAGGCAAGTAAAGGTCTCAAAAGCTATAAGTCAAAATTCTTGAGAAAAGCTATTTTTGTAAGTGCCTTTGCAGCCATGCTTTTATTCGGCTTCTTCGGTGTATTTTTAGCTATTTTCCTCGAAAGTAGTTACGGCTTTGA
>JAFYLQ010000031.1 GCA_017550105.1 Clostridia bacterium
TAGTGATTTTATTTATTGCGATGCGGCTACCCTGCCGAATAAACACATTGCCGTTGCTTATTCAAGCGGTGAATTGGGCTTATTCAATGACAAGGGTGAGTTATATTGGACGGGTGACCTGCAATACAGGGATTATCCTATAAGCGGTGTAGCTCCTGAGGGAAAATACATCTGGTGTGTTGTTCCTGAAAACAACTGTATTGTTCGCTACTGTCCCACAACAGGAAAGATTGTCTTAAGAATCGGCGGTGATTCTTCCACGGCATTTTTAAATCCTGTTTCAATTTCGGTTTATGATAATAAGTTATACATTTGTAATTACGAGTCCTGTAAAATCCGTACTGTAGACCTTAAAAATTACACAGTTGCTGATTACAAAACCTTTGAAGAACCCGTATACAGATATATAAAAACCAACGACCGTGAATTAGTTGAGCTGGAGTCAGGCGTGTATATGCTTTAATCGGTAAAATCAACAAATAACGACGTAACTTTTCTATATTTTTACTATTTACAAAAACCTTAATCAATATTAAAATTATATTGTAAACTTTTAAATCAATCCGTGAATTGATAAGGTTTTGTAATGATAGTACAATCAAGCCTTGTCTTCGGACAAGGCTTTTTTTGAGGTTTTTTATGAAATTAAAAGCAGAATTAATGGATGAGTCGGCGGTTCAACGTGCCTTGACTCGAATTTCACACGAAATCATAGAAAAAAATAAAGGTACCGACAATCTTGCTTTTTTAGGTATTAAGACACGTGGTGTTCCGTTAGCAAAAAGCATCGTAAAAAAAATAGAGCAAATAGAGGGTGTTGAGCTTCCATTCAGTGAGCTCGATATCAATCATTACCGTGACGATTTAACTGAAGCACACACTATGCCTGAGGTTATTGAGTCACCAATAAGCTTCGACGTAACGGGCAAGGACATAATACTTGTTGATGACGTTTTATTTACAGGCAGAACAGTAAGAGCCGCAATAGAAGCAGTTTTCAGTCTCGGCAGACCCTCAAGTATTCAGCTTGCTATACTTGTTGACCGAGGTCACAGGGAGCTCCCCTTCAGAGCTGATTTTGTTGGCAAGAATGTGCCAACTGCAACAACAGAATTCATATCGGTTTTTCTTCCCGAAACGGATGGTTGCACGTCGGTCAAATTATTTAGTTTATAAGCCTTAAGGCTTTTAATAAAAATTACTATGGAGGTTATTTTATGAAATTGGTTTATAATGTCAATGACAAACCAAAATTCGGACAACTTTTGATATTTGCGATTCAACAATTACTTGCAATTATGGCTGCAACAATCGCTGTTCCCGCAATTGTTGGCAACGGTATGTCTGCTTCTGCCGCATTGTTCGGTGCGGGTGCGGGTACAATAGTTTATCAGTTGTTCACAAAATTCAAAAGCCCTGTTTTCCTCGGCTCATCATTTGCTTTCATCGGCTCTATGCTGGCAGCGTTTGCCGGTGCCGCAAGTGCCGCCAAAGGCTTTTTGGGCATTCTTTTAGGTGCAATTTTTGCAGGTCTTGTTTATGTAGTAATTGCAATTATAGTAAAAATTGCCGGAGTTAATTGGATAAACAAGCTTATGCCCCCTGTTGTTATCGGTCCTACTGTTGCACTTATAGGTCTTTCCCTTGCAGGTGCCGCAGTTAAAGATGCCGTAAGCTACGCTCCCCAGGACAGCAACGGCTCATTTATTATGACAACCAACGTATGGCTTTCGCTAATCTGTGCTTTAGTTACGTTAATAGTTGTTACTATCTGTTCAACATACGGCAAGAAAATGGCTAAACTCATACCCTTTATCATCGGTATTTTATCGGGCTATGCCGTTGCAGGTATTTTCACAATTATCGGTGTTGTTACAGGTAAAGAGGCATTTATCGTTCTCGACCTTGCTCCTTTCCAGGCACTTGTTGAAAACGGTGTTCAGTTATCAACCTTCCTTAAGGTTCCCGAGTTTACCTTCCTTAAAGGCTTCGGTGCAATCAAGGAGCTTGATTCAACCTATATTACCACCGTGGCAGTAGCTTACGTTCCCGTTGCTTTCGTTGTATTTGCAGAACATATTGCAGACCACAAAAATCTTTCTTCAATTATTGAAAAAGACCTTCTTAAGGAGCCCGGTCTTTCAAGAACCCTTCTTGGTGACGGTGTAGGTTCAATGGTTGGTGCAATTTTCGGCGGTTGCCCCAATACAACCTATGGCGAATCCGTTGGTTGTGTTGCTATTACAAGAAATGCTTCTGTTGCAACAATTACATGTACTGCTATTATTGCAATTCTTATTTCATTTGTTTCGCCCTTTGTTGCATTCCTTGACTCGATCCCCGGTTGTGTAATGGGCGGTGTTTGCATCACTCTTTACGGATTTATTGCAGTTTCGGGTCTTAAGATGATTCAGAAGATTAATCTTGAAGATAACGCAAATCTCTTTACGACCTCTGTTATTCTCATTACAGGTATCGGCGGAATGGCACTTGCTATCGGCAAGGTAACTCTTACGGCAATTGCCTGTGCACTTATTCTCGGAATTATTGTTAATATAATTCTTACAAGAAAAAAGAGCGAAGAACCCGCAGAATAATTGACAGTATAGTTTAATTGTTATATAATTAAATAAAAACAAGGCATTACGCAAAAGCGTAGTGCCTTTGTTATAAAGGAAGATGAAGTATGATTTACAGTATTGAAAACAAGGATTTTTCACTTGCAGTAAAAGAGATGGGCGCCGAGCTCAACTCTTTTAAATCTAAAAAAACTGGCTTTGAGTTCATTTGGGATGGCAACACAGAATATTGGTATGGTCAGTCCCCCATTCTTTTCCCGATTATAGGCAGACTTCTTGACGATAAATACAGACTTGACGGTAAAGAGTACACAATGCCCAAGCACGGTATTGTCAGAAAAAAGCCCTTTAAATTAATTGAACAGACTGAGGATTCACTTAAATTTGTTCAGTCTGATGATGCGGAATCATTAGAAAGCTATCCCTATCACTTTGATTTAGTGGTTGAATTCAAAATTACCGAAAATGGTTTGAGTGTAACTCATACTGTTGTAAATAAAAATGATACTGTAATGTATTATTCCTTCGGTGCTCACCCTGCTTTCAATTGCGAGATTGGTGATTACCTTGAATTTTCAGAAAACGAGGAGCTTTTAACCGAACGTATTGACCACGAATCAATTCTTATTGAGGAAAAATTCCCCGTTGAATTAGATGGCAAAAAGCTTATTATTACAGAGAATCTCTTTAATGATGATGCTCTTATTTTATCAGGATATAATTCAAAAGCCGTTTCACTTAAAAGTAATAACCATAATAGAGTTGTTAAATTCAACTTTGATTCTCCCCTTTTAGGCATCTGGGCTAAGCCCGGTGCACCTTACGTTTGTATAGAGCCTTGGTGGGGTGTTAACGACAACTACGACAAGAAGGATGACCTTTCACAAAAACGCGGTATTATGGCGCTTAACCCCAATGAAGAAAAAAGCTTTAATTGGAATATTGAGATTTGTGAATAAATTACAGTTGACTACCACCTGATAATACGATAAAATATATTTGTAAAAAACGAAAGGCTATGGTGAATACTATGACAGAAAATAAAGAGTTTAACCCCGATATCGTTACTGTTGTTGACGAAAACGGAGTTCAGCACGTTTTTGAGGAGCTTGACAGAATAGAGACAGACGAAGGCAGATTTATCGCACTTCTTCCTGTATATGACGAAGCAGAAGAAATTCTTGATGACGACGGTGAGTTAATCATTCTTACAGTTGTTGAGGATGAAGACGGTGAAACCTATCTTGAACCCATCGAAGATGAAAAACTTTTCAATAAAATTGGCGAACTTTTTGAAGAAAGACTCGAAGATTTATTTGAATTTGACGGTGAATAATTAATTCGTTTCATCAAAGAATATTATTCCTGCGGTGTTCGATAAATGCGACTAATACTAACCCTATGACAAATAAAAGGGAGTCCACCTTCCGCGGCGGATTGCAGACCTCCCGTCTTTTGACGGACGAAGGGAGCGTGAAACCGTAGAGAGGACACCCACCTGCTGAAAGCAGGTTACTATTATCGCATCCGGCACGGCGGGGCATAAAAAACACGGAGCTTTTGGCTCCGTGTTTTTTATTTATTGTGTTTATATTTAAAACAAAAGGGGCTGTAAAAAGTCTAAAAAATTTTTTCTGCTTTTTGAAACACTGTAAATTGTGTGTTAATAAAAATATTATTTTTTAACAACCAAATCAACTTGCCAGTGCTTTATTAACAGCGGACTGATAATCAGAAGCATCAATACTGCCGTTTCTGTCAATATCGGCTGCGGCTTCCAGTGCATACTCCGAAAACTCTTGTGTGTTTCCATTCGATTCCTTTTCAATCCTTGAAACGTCAAGAGCATCAACAACACCATCTCCGTTAACATCACCAAAAACAACAATAACCTGAGAAAGTGCTACCTCGTCCCCATTCAAAATCTCCACAAGAGTACCCGAACCGTAGCAAGAATCGGTTTCATTTGAATAAGAAGGCGTAACCCTTATATCACCATCAACTGTAATAATGTTATCAAGAGTGTTAATATTAAAAAGACTGTTTGTGAAAATAACTTCTTCAAGATAGTCAATAAACGTATCGTCAACGCCTCTTATAGTTGCAAAAATATTCTCGCAAAGCTCACTTTCAATTTCAAGAGTATTACCATTTTCGGTACTTGTTGCAACACAATAGAAGTATTTATATTTATTCTCAGCATAATCGTCAAAGAACAAGGCAATAGGGTCAATAGTCTGAGGATCTTCTAAGGTTGTTTTAATTAAAACCGCATCGCTTCTGTCGGGATTGTTACAAGCATACCATTCATAAGTGCAATTAAAGCCAATAGCGTCAAAATAAAGTTTAAAATCATAACCGGTGAGAAGACTTTCAACATCACAATAGATATTTTCGTTACCGTCGTATTTTTTGAAATTCAAGCCGTTGGCATTGCAAAACTCTTCAACAACACTACCCTCATAGGCGCTGATAATAGTGTCGGTTTCATCACAACTAAATTCTTCAATATCAGAACCGATAACAACGTAATCACAGTCAGGAACATCATTTAAAACTTTAACGTTTTCAAGAGCAAGACCGTGGAACTTTAAATTACCGAAGCCATTTTCACCAACACTCAAAAGATTTGGTAAAGCATACGAAGTATCTCTGGCGGTATTTGAAGTGCCCGAGAATGCATTTGTGCCTATATGCTCAATATCGGCAATTTTAATTCTATCCAAAGACATTAACGAACAGTCACAGAACGCTTCATCTCCGATAGTTTTTATATCAGCCAAAAGGTCACGGTTTATAGTACCACTATTAGTAAAAGATGCTTTGTTGAGAACCTGTGTTAGCTTAGGGCAGTTCTTAAAGATTTTTGCAGGCAATTCAATATCATCATCAATTAAAGCTACGCCCGTAAGTTTTGTGCAGTTTGCAAAAACACCCTCGCCCAACTCAAAATCGCCAAACTCGTTATAAATTTTGACTCTTGTAAGACTTGTGCAATTAGAAAAGGCATAGTCACCGATATTTTCAACACAATTGGTTGCAATTGTTGAAATAGCTGTTCCATAGAAGGCGTAATCACCGATTACAAAAATATCATTTGACGGTAATTCCCTCAAAGCGGTGCTCATAAATGCTTTTTCACCAATTTCTTCAACACTTGTTAAACAAGCGTATACAAGGAACGGATTATGTCTGAAATATTCATCAGGAACTACCGAAACATATTCTGCAACAAATTCCTCAAGCAGAGGCTTGTCGCTTACATAGGTTGAACCGTCCGCTTCAACAGGAAGCTCTGTTATCTGGGTTAGTTCAAGATATATCACATTAGGACAACCCGAAATGGCATTTATCGGTATATCTTTTGTATTTTCAATAGAAATTACAGATAATGTATCACAATTTGAGAAGGTCCCCTCATTAATTGCAATGGCATCGGTAATTATTACTTCTTCTAACTTATCACAATCCGAAAAAGCGTATTTTCCTATTGAATTCAAATCATCGAAATCAAAAGTTTGAATATTAGTTGAGTAGAAGGCATAGTCACCGATAGTTGTAACTACAGGTAAAGTATAAGATGACAAGGCGGTATCGTAAAAAGCATAATCACCTATTTCACCAGCATTTTTAAATGAAACTGTATTAAGCTTTTTACACTCACTCAACAAATATGCAGGAACAACGTCAACATTGTTTGCACTGAAGCTTTTAAGGTTACTAAGACCCGTAAGCTGATATTTACCGTTTTCGTCCACCGGGAACTCAAGTAGTGAGTTAAAAGAAAGTGTTGTAAGCTTACTACAACCGTTAAATGTATCAAAGGCAAAATCCTGAACCTTATCCGCCTTAAAGGATTCAAGCCCCGTACAGCCACTGAATGCTCCGTTTCTGATGGTTGTAACGTTGGTTAAATCCACAGTTTTCAGCGCAGTACAGTCAGCAAATGCATTTGCTCCGATTTCTTCACAAGCGTTCACAATAATCTGACTTAATGTGGGTAATCCCTTGAATGCATTAGCAGGTATAATTCTTTGACTATAAAGATTTATTGTGTGCATATTTGTGAATTTCTGAAAATTCAGTTTTGCAATATCCTCGGGCTCCTCATAGCATATTGCGCTAAGATTTAGCTCGGTAATTGTGTGCTCACTGTTCTCAAATATATTCATATTCAAATCCGGAAGCGGAGCAATAAGAGCGACGTAACCGAGGTTAGTGCAATCAGCAAACGCCCTTTCGCCAACCGATTCAATATAAGGGCAATACGGGCGGTTAACAGCAGTACCTCTGAAGGCTTCCTCACCTATTGTTACAACGTCGAAAAAGTCATAATAATACAAATTGGTGCAACCCTTGAAGGCATAATCAGGTACATTCTTCACTTTAGATGATTTAAAGTACTCAATTTTAGGGAAAATATCGTAGCATCTGAAGTTATCGGGTAAGGTTGTAACATTGTTCAAATTAACATTCTTAACATTTGTAGAGCCCTCAAACGATGAAAAATCCACAGTCTCGACCGTTGTAAACGTAATAGATTCAAGATAAGGCATATTTGAAAATGCACCGATTCCTAAATCGTTAGTATTAATTTTAATTTCAATCAGAGCTGTTCCTCTGAACGAATAATCACCAACAGCCTCAATAGTCGGAAGTTCAACCGTAGTAAGCTTTGAGCAACCATCAAAGAAATAATCGGGCACGTTGCTAAAGCCACCCGTAAATGATGTAAGATTCGGGAAACAGCTAGCAAGATTACCGTCACCGAAATCAAAGGCATTAGCTTTATTCAGAGATAATCTTTCAAGATTTATGCTTCCCTTCAATATATCTGCATCAAACTCGGTTACTGCCGGCAGATTAACCCCCTGTAATTCTGCGCAATCACCGAAGGCTTTGTAGCCTATATTTGTTGCCAAGGCTATCTTAAAGGTTTCAAGACCCGATTCTGCAAACGCATAATCACCAATAGTTGTTAATTCGGGGAAATCGGTAGTTTTCAGTTCTTTGATAGATTTACAACCAAAGAATGAGTAGTTACCAATACTTACCAAAGTATAAAAACTGAAGGTGGACAATGAGGTACAACCACTGAAGGTATAATCACCGATTTTTGTAAGACTTTCGGCAGTAACAGTATCAAGGGACGTACAGTCTCTGAAAGTGCCGTTACCTAATGCTGTAATACCCTCAAGTGTCACACTTGTAATATTTTTACAGCCTTTATACACGTTATCACCCAGTGTGATGATTTTGTTTGTAAGGTTGATTTCCGTAAGATTATCACAGTATTCAAAGGCATTGTCACCTATTGACGTAACCGGAGTTAAGGAAACACTTGTAATGTTACTACCACTAAAAGCTCCATTGCCGATAGTTGTAAGCTTTGTGGCAGTCAGAGTGGTGATTGATGAATTCTCAAAGGCATAATCGCCTATTGTATTAAGCTTTGTAAGCCTTAATGATGTAAGTGCTGAGCAGCCCGAAAATGCCCTTTCGCCTATTGTGAGCAAAGCGGACATTGTGACGGTAGTTAATGACGTGCAATTTTTGAAGGCTTCTGCCTCGACTGTGGTTATACCTGCACCACTGATGCTTGTAAGAGCGGTGCAACCCTCGAAAGCACCCTCGCCTATTGTTGTGGTGATTTTATCTAAAGTTATTCTTTTAACGTTTGTATTTCCGCTAAATGCAGACGCAGCAATTTTGCTTACACAGCCACCGTCAAAGTAAGCCGGCACAGTAACGGAGGTTGCAGTGCCTGTATAGCCGATAAGCACGTCGTTTTCATCAATTATAAACATCGACGTATCTGTATCGGATTTTGTATAGCTTGCACTTGCAGAGATGCTTGTTTTGTAATTTGCGCAATAAGCGAAAGCTTCAAAGCTTTTATTTTTCTCAATACGGATAGGTCCGGTGTACTCATAGTAAGTATTGGAGTTCATATCAGATGTTCTGTACATAATAGTAGCACCGGGCGTAGCACACGTAATTTTAACGTTAAGATAACCTGAGAACGTACCGCTAGCGTATGTAAAAACGGGTGTTGCACAGGTGCTGGTACTATTAATTACCTGACCGGGCACTACATAATGTATGCTTGCGGTTGCACCCACTTGGGTATTGGCATAAAGTATATTATACACTTCATCCGGTGTATAATAATCACCTGATGCAAACAAATAGGCTACACAGCTTGATATAAATGGTGCTGCCATTGATGTACCTGACATAACCTTATATGTGTTACCGATATAAGAGCTTAAAATGTCTACACCGGGAGCAGACAAAGTATCATTATATCTCCAGTTAGAGGTGCTTGAACGTTTTTTGTTTGCGTCTATATTAACAACGCAAATTACTTCATCAAAGCAAGCAGGAGTGTAAAAGGTTTCGTTAAGGTTTACGTTATCGTTACCTGCGGCAGCAACAACAGTAATACCGGCGTTGTAAGCTTCAATAACTGCCTCGTGTACAATCTCACTTTCACCTTTTCTGGTAAGACTAAGGTTAATTATGTCAACACCGTCCTCAATCGCTGCCTGAATACCAAGATAAAGCTGAGTGTCGGTGCCTGTGCCATCATCACCAATAACCTTATATGGCTTTATTTTAACATTTGATTTAGTATTAGCTACAATAATACCTGCAACATGGGTGCCATGTCCCCTTTTATCATAGCAGGATTCGTTATAAACACTGTCAAAGCCTGTTGGTTCAACACGTCCCGAAAGAAACTCGTGGTCATTCTGAACACCCGTATCAACAACCGCAATGGTAACAGGTGCGCTGCCCATATTTGCTTTTGCATTTGTGTATCCAAAAATATCTGATTGATATTGTGATGGTATTTCTATAGCCGCTTCAGTGACGCTACCGTCTTCCTCGACTACGGTTTCTTTAAGTACCATATCCTCCTGAACGTACTCTACGTAGGAAAGTGATGAATAATATTCAAGTGCAGTTTGACAATCCTCGGCATTTTCAAACTGTAAAATATGCAAATCGTTGTAACCGCTTACGGAATTAATCGCATTAAGGGTATCAATATTTTTTGATGATTTAACAACCAGTCGGTTAGTTCCCTCAGTATTTTCAGCTTCATCGTCCGAAGCAGTAAAAAACACCGCATTGTCGGATGAAGAATTTTCCTCATACTCATTAATCAATGCGGATACGTCCTCAGTAAAACTGTCCAGACTTTTTGGTAACTGTATATTAACATCAAGAGCAGAAACCGTACTTGCACTTGAAAATACAATACAGAAGCTCAATAACAAAGATAAGAATTTTTTCATACCATCACTCCTAATTGAGTATTATTATACAATACGATTGTTGTATCACTTTGCCGAAAGTATGAATTTTTTGTTAACAAGTTGTGACAAAAATATGACGTTCCATAGAAAAGCAAAAAATCCTGAAAAATTCAATCTCTAATCTAATGGTTTTACCATAGGATTGTTATGATGTTCAAAACTTTATTCTTTCTTATTTTTTAGCTTTAATAATCTCAACTAAAAAATCATCCGAGACCTACTGCACCAGTAAGTCTCGGATTTTATAGACTTTTTTATAGCCAATTAAATTATTATTTATTTGCTTCCTGACGCTCTTGGTAAGCCTTTCTTGCAAGTGCTGCCTGTGCTTCCATTTCAGCGATTTCTTCTTTACGTCTTGCAATTCTTTCAACGTATTCAGAAACATCTGTATATTTAACAGGAACATTCTGCTTTTTGATAAGAACGTTAACAAGAATGATAATCGCAAAGCCTAAGATAACAAGGAATCCGCCGATGCCGATACTGCCTGAGTAAATCTCACCGAAAACCTTTGTAAGCTGTGAATTGAAAACCAAGAAGGAAACGATACTGAGAACGGTGAAAGCAATACCGCAGGATGAAAGGGTTACGTTACGCTTAAAGCCCTTGGGTGAACATGAAACTGCATCGAAGGGAATATTAAGAATAGCGAAAACCGCAGCCAAAAGGATGAAAACGATTGAAAGAGCATAGAAGATAAATGCAACTCTTGTTAAATCGGAGCCCGTAATCATATCCATAAGAATATCAAACTTAAGGTTCATTATGATATCCATAACAACGTTAAGAATTGAAATATCCTTGTCGATGTGGTTCCAAGGCATATTAACGTTAACACTTGCCAAAGGGAGGAACATAACACCGATGGGAATCAAGAATGAAATAAGTCTTACGATTGAAAGTTTAGTACCAACAAAAGCAAACTTGATTCTGTCGATTTTAGGTTGCATTTTGATATGCTCTTCTTCTGCCTTATCGGCGTCAAGAGCCAATCTTTCCTGCTGATTGTAATATAAAAGGTTAACGCCACATTTGGGGCATTCGGCTTTTATATCGATCATTCTGAGTTTGTATCCACATTTAGGACAGTTAGCCATAATATCTCCTACCTATCAATAGAAATAGTCATATCTATTGAAGTATTATAACATACTAATTTTATATTTTCAATAAAAATAAAATATTTTAAACTAATTTTTAGTTAAAACACAACATTATTTTTTTGAAATTGCAATTTTAGCCTTTTCAACAATATTTTTTGCGTCAAGACCAAAGAGTGGAAGAAGATCAAGAGCGGGACCTGACTTACCAAAAGTATCCTCAACACCAACTTTAACAACGGGCACGGGATACTCTTCGCAAACTGCATCACAAACTGCATCACCAAGACCGCCGATAACGTTGTGCTCTTCTGCAGTAACGATACAGCCTGTCTTCTTAGCGGCTGCAACAACAGCTTCCTTATCAAGGGGCTTAATGGTGTGCATATTGATAAGCTCAACAGAAACACCCTCTGCTTCAAGTGCTTCTGCGGCTTCAATAGCCTCTTTTACCATAAGACCTGTTGCAATAATTGTAACGTCAGTACCCTCTTTAAGTGTAACAGCCTTGCCGATTTCGAATTTATAATCTTCGTCAAAAATTCTCGGAACAGCAAGTCTGCCGAAACGCATATAAACAGGACCGTCCATTTCTGCGGCTGCAAGAACTGCGGCACGTGCTTCAACGTCATCTGCAGGGTTAATAATAACCATACCGGGAATAGAGCGCATTAATGCAATATCCTCACAGCACTGATGACTGGCACCATCTTCACCAACGGAAATACCTGCATGAGTTGCACCGATTTTAACGTTAAGGTGAGGATAACCGATTGTATTTCTTACCTGTTCAAAAGCTCTGCCTGCAGAGAACATAGCAAAAGAACTTGCAAAAACTGTGTAGCCTGTTGTAGCAAGACCTGCCGCAACACCCATCATATTTGATTCAGCAATACCTGTATCGAAAAATCTGTCAGGAAATGCCTTTTTGAAGCCACCTGTTTTTGTAGCGGCGGCAAGGTCGGCGTCAAGAACAACAACGTTAGGATTCTTTTCGCCTAATTCAACGAGAGCTTTACCGTAAGCATCACGTGTAGCAACTTTAATTACATCTGCCATTTCTTAGCCCTCCAATCCGTTAAGAACTTCGTCAAGTTCTTTCATTGCGATTTCATACTGCTCTGCGTTAGGTGCGGCACCATGCCAACTAACCTGATTTTCCATAAAGGATACGCCTTTACCCTTAGTTGTAGATGCAACAATTGCAGTGGGCTTACCCTTACATTCACGAGCGGCGTTAAGTGCATTTTCAATCTCATCAAATGAGTGACCGTCAATTTCAATTACGTTCCAACCGAAAGCAACAAACTTTTCGGGAATGGGATAAGGTGAGTTAACCTCCTCAACGGTACCGTCAATCTGAAGGTTGTTGTTATCAACGAATGCAACAAGGTTATCTAATTTCTTAGCGGCTGCATACATAGCGGCTTCCCAAACCTGACCCTCCTGAATTTCGCCATCACCAAGAATAGCGTAAACACGGAAATCAGCATTCTGAAGCTTACCACCAAGAGCCATACCACAAGCGGCTGAAATACCCTGACCCAATGAACCTGTACTGATATCAATACCGGGAAGGCATTTCATACTGGGATGACCCTGAAGTCTTGAACCGATTTTACGAAGAGTCTTAAGCTCCTCAACGGGGAAATAACCTCTCTGAGCCATTACTGAATAAAGTGCAGGAGCAGCATGACCTTTTGAAAGAACAAATCTGTCTCTTTCAGGCATAGCGGGATTTGCAGGGTCAATATTCATCTCTTTAAAATAAAGGTATGAAATAATGTCTGCGATGGAAAGTGAACCACCGGGATGACCTGATTTGGCATTGAAGGTACCTTCAATAATGCCCTTGCGGACATTACAGGCAACTTTTGCCAGTTCTTTTTTGGCAACAACGTCCATAAATAAACCTCCGTTTATGTAATATAATTTTTTTCTAAATAATTTATAAAATCAGCAACCGCACCATCATTACAATGGCAAGCAACGTACTCACAAATCACTTTGATGTCGTTAGGTGCCTGTCCGCAACAAGCAGAATGGTTGACTGTTTTTAACATATCCACATCGTTATAATAATCCCCGATTGCCGCAACGTTCTCAGTAGAAACGCCAAGAATATCCGCAAGTTTGGAAACCCCTGTGCCCTTGTTAACACCCTTGTTAACAACCTCTAATGTATAAGGTGAGGTTAAAAAGCAATCGAAATAATCACTATATTGATTTTTAATAATATTCTGGATTTTTTTAACAAGCTTTCTTGTACCGAAGAAGGAAACCTTACCCCATACACCTTGAGGTAAATCTGAAGTTTTCTTACAAAGCTTATAATCAAGCTTATCAAGCTTAGAAATCACCCAACCGTAAATACAGGTTCTTGTTGCAAGGTAAATTTTGTCGATACCGAAAACCGTTAACTGCAAGGTTTTATACCTTGAGAAAATATCAAGAAGTATACCTTCGCCCTCTGTTGAAATGGGGCTAAAATACGTAACCTCTGAAGTTTTAAAATCATAAATACCTGCACCATTCAGAAAAATTGCAGGGGTTTGTATACCCAATTTATTATAATGTATTGAAAGTGATTGAAGATTTCTGCCCGAACAAAGTGTAAAAACACCGCCGTTTTTCACAAAACGGTCTATGGCATTTTTGTTTTCAGGTGGTAGTTTAAATGATTTATCATTCAACGTACCATCTATATCAGAAACCAACAACCAGTCTGAATAGCCAGTTTTCATTATGATATTCTCCCGAGGAAATCTTTAAAATAATCGGGTAAATCGGTTGTGAATTCAAGATACTCCCCTGTTACGGGATGTATAAAGCCAATCGTTGAAGCGTTAAGGCATTGCCCCTGCAAACCATAAGTTTTCTTAGGATTACCATAAACAACGTCACCTGCAACAGGTGTACCTCTATAAGCCATATGCACCCTTATCTGATGGGTTCTACCGGTTTCAAGCTTAACCTTTAAGAAGGTAAAGCCATTGTACCTCTCAAGAACCTCAAAGTGTGTAACGGCATTTTTGGAGTTCTTGTCGGTAACTGCTTGTTTTTTTCTGTCCTTAGGATGTCTGCCGATAGGAGCATCAATTGTACCAAAATCATCCTTGATATTGCCGACTACAACCGTATTATATACTCTTGTGAAGCTATGCTCCTTAATCTGCTCTGCAAGTCCTTTGTGAGCAGTATCGTTCTTTGCAACTACAAGTAAACCACTTGTATCCTTATCAATTCTATGCACGATACCCGGTCTGATAACACCGTTTATTCCCGAAAGAGAATCACCGCAATGATGCAAAAGAGCATTAACAAGAGTGCCCGTGTAATTACCTGCCGCAGGATGAACAACCATCCCCTTAGCCTTATTAACAACCAAAAGATGCTCGTCCTCATAAACAATATCAAGAGGAATATCCTCGGCTTCAACAGACAACATAGTAGGCTCAGGGAAATTAATTGTAATTACATCGCCATTCTTAACAGAATATTTCTTGTTACAGGTAACACCGTTTACAAGAATATCCCCTGACTCCACAAGCTGTTGGGCGCTATTACGAGATAAATCAGGGCAAAGCAAGGTAATTGCCTTATCGAGTCTTGAACCTACCAATTCTTCAGTAACTAAAAAATCATTCAGTTCCATTATCGTTCTCCGTAGCAGCAACAGACTTATCTGTATTCTTGTACTTATTCTTAACTCTAATAGCATCCTTAACGAAGTCATATATAAGGTAACCGATAATTAAAAATGCACTTACAGTAATAAGACAATCTGCAAAATTGAAAACTGCAAAATTCACGAAAGTGGGTTCAATGAAGTCAATAACGTAGCCAAGACGAATTCTATCAATAACATTACCTATTCCACCCGATATCATAAGCACCAGGCAAACATTCATAAATCTTGACCTTTTTTTATTGGTGGCAAGTAAAAATATTGCACCCGCTAACAACAAAACGGAAAAAACAGTTAAAATAGCCGTATGATTCGAAAATGAGCCAAAAACCGCACCTGAATTTTTAACAAACCTGAAACGTAAAACATTTTCGATAACAGTAAAGTAATCGCCGTCTGCAAGATATTGCACTGCAAGATATTTAAAAAGCTGGTCTGCACCAACAAGTAATGCAATTACAATTACAGCAATAACAATGAACATATACTAACCCCTGTCGTTATTTCCATTTTTTAAATAAACCCTTTTTCTTGGGCTTATCTTCAATATCATCTGTGCTTACGCTCTCAATTGATTCAAAGAAGCTGAGGCTGCTTTCAATGCTATCATCTGAAGAATCGTCTTCATCAACATCACTTACAGTACCGGAAATATCCTTTGATTCAACAACATCATCTTTGCCACTGTCGATATCCTCAAAGCCATCAAAATTAACGTCGTTAGCATTGACGCTAAAGCCCTTTGTAATCGGAATATCCACAGGGTCAGTATCAGGTTGATTATAGATTTTTACATCTTCCTCAACAACCTCATCAACGGATTCCACTTCATCAAGAGTATTATTGACCGCATCGATTTCATCCGCATCAACCGCAGAATCGGTTAACTCAACGTAATCAATAACTATATTCTCAGTAGCTTCGCCAACAACCTCTTCATCAAAGGCATTCTCAATCTTTTCCATATCAATTTCATCAGATATAGGTGGATTTTCAACCTTAGCGGCTTCCTCTACAGCCATTTCAGGAAGCTTTGAAATCATTTCAATGTGAGCCTTGTACTGTGCAAGAATAGATGCACGGAACTCGGCAACCTCTTTTTTGAGCATTTCATAATGAAGCGACTCGCTTGTAACAGTTCTGTTTGCCGCACCCATAGCATCACTCGCACTATCGTTAGCGGCAATAAGGATACCGTGGGCCTTTTCTTTTGCCTTATTAAGAATTTCCTCGGCTTTATCACGAGCCATTGACATAAGTAAATCAGAATCAGCAATAGCCTGTTTTTCTGCATCCTCTTTAATTATCTGTGCCTCGCCTTTTGCTGCTGCAAGAAGTGCCTCTGCTTCTAATTTTGCATCTTCAGAAGCCGCCTGAGCATCACGAACAATAATATCCGCAGCCTTCTGAGCACTTAAGACCGCCTGTTTGATATCAACCTCATCTTTTTTGTATTGCTCAAGTCTGTCTGCAAGAAGACTGACACGTTTAATAAGTTCGCTATTTTCACGATACATTCTTTCATAACTGATAAGAACTTCGGCAAAGAAAGAATCAACCTCCTCCGCCTTATATGCGTTACGACCCGCAGATTTAAACTCATACTGTCTGAGTTGAGAAGGAGTCATCATAATACATTCCCCGTTTCCACTGAATAATTTATTAATTAAAAGAATACGCCTGTACTTTCAAGCTCGTCAAGAAGGTCACCGGAAACATTTACGTTGTAAGGTGTAATAATATATGTGTTGGTTGAAACCTTTTTAAGCTGACCGCCGTTTGCATAAGCTACACCGTTGAGAAGGTCAATAAGCCTTCTTGCAACATCCTTGCTTGCGGCCTCAAGGTTAAGAACAACAGTTCTTTTTTCATTAAGGTGGTCGGCAATTGCACGAGCATCCTCAAATTTATCGGGCTTAACGAGAACAACCTGAAGCATTGCTGTTGTACGGATATCAACTACTCTGCTGGGGTCATTGGAATAAGTGGGCTGTCTTCTTGAACGAACGGAAGATTTAGGAGCTTCTGCCTCAAAATCACGCATAGGTGCAAATGAAGTAGTTTCAAAGCCCTCTTCGTTATTTTCTTCTGTTGCCTCATCATAATCATCGTCAGAAGCATTAATTAACTTTTTGAATAAATCTGTAAATGCCATAATATAACCTCCAATTATTTATAAATA
>JAFYLQ010000032.1 GCA_017550105.1 Clostridia bacterium
CCGTAGGGGCTAGGCTTGCCTAGCCCGCAATAGTAAATTTTATAATAAAACAAAACGGGTCAGGCAAGCCTGACCCCTACAATAATTTGTTGTTTTATCAACTTATTTCATAATCGGCACGTAGTGCCCCTTTAATTCTGCATTCTGCATTTTCGGGACCCTCCACCGTCTGGCGACGGTCCCCCTCCCTCCTTGCGCAGGGAGGCGAGGTTTGATTTATTTTATAACTCCTAAACCCTCAAGCAATATCTTTATACCTAATAATATAAGTATTATACCGCCGGCGAGCTCGGCTTTGGATTTAAATTTGGTGCCGAAGATGTTACCGATTTTAACACCGATAGCTGAAAGCGAAAGGGTTATTATACCTATTAATATAAATGTAATATAAACGAACCAGTCGGGATTGAAGTCCGTAAAGGCGAAGCCCACACCTGCCGCAAGGGCATCGATGCTTGTGGCAATTGCCATTACTATCATTGCTTTAAAGCCCAAGGAATCGTCAAGGGGCTTTTCGTCCTTCTCGAAGGATTCCTTAATCATATTACCGCCGATGATTGCAAGAAGCACGAATGCAATCCAATAACCATAGGTAGTGATTATTTCGTTTTCGGAAAAGGTACTGCCTAAAAGATATCCTGCCAAGGGCATAAGTGCCTGAAACGAACCAAACCATGCACCCACAATAAGGCATTTTTTAAAATCTATTTTCTTAATGGCAAGACCCTTGCAAAGGGCCACTGCAAATGCATCCATAGAAAGGCTTACCGCAAGAAGCACGGCTTCGATAATATTCATAAAAACCTCCGAAATATATTCGTTATTAATACGGGGTTGATTATAATTTATTTTAATATCACTGTCAATGAATATATAAAAAATAATCCGTTGATTTAAAAAGGACAGTGTGATATTATGTAAAAAAGATATAGTTTACAGGTGAAAAATATGAGCGAAAGTGTTGAACTTCAGAACCTTACAAATGAAAATGATATTTCGGATGCTGATGAATACGACGAGGAGTATTACGAGGAATATCCCGAGGAATATTATAAGAAATCGAAAATCCGCAAGGTATTCGGCATTGCTTTAAAAATTGTTGCCTGTCTTGTGGCTTTTGCGGTGGTGTTTACAATCGGTGCCGAGGTAATAGGTGCTTCGGAATATCCTAAGATTATTTTTTACCCCGAGTTATTTTTGAAAACGGAGCAATCACACAAGGTTATTATGAAGCCCTTGTCAGAGCCTGCTTACGTTGAGTGGATGGATTCAAAGGGCGAAAGTGTAACCATAAAAAACAGCGAGGGCTATGAGCTTAACGGTGTGTACTTAAAAAAGTATGATATAACCAAAAATTATATTATTATTTTTCACCCCTATGCCGCAGGTGTTAGTGATATGGCAAAGCACGCCCGCTTCTTTCACGATATGGATTTTAACGTGCTTGTTGTTGAGTCCCGAGGCTACGGTGAAAGTGAATACGAAATGAGCACCTTCGGATATAACGAGCGTTACGACGTTGTAGATTGGGCAAATTATATTGTTCAAAGGGATGCGGATTCTTCAATTTTTCTGTTCGGCTTAGGCTCGGGCGGTTCAACGGTGCTTATGGCGTCAAGCCTTACGATGCCCTCAAACGTGAAGGGGATAATTGCCGACAGCGCCTATGCTGACCTTGAGGGTCTGTTTAAGGCTAACGTTTCAGAGTTTTATAATTTACCCGCCTTCTCGACTGTTGAAATTGCTTCAATTTTTATTGAAAAAAATATGGGAATAGAAATTGAAAAGGTGGACGTTACCGAAGAAGTACGTAATTCTAAATTGCCAATTCTGTTTATTCAAAGCGGTGATGACCAGATAGTCCCTGAAAAGCAAAGCGACGAGCTTTACGAGGCTTGTACGGTTGAGGGGAGCGACCGCCTTTATATAAGCAACGCCTATCATTGCGAGGCTCTTAACCGCAAACCCATTAAGTATGGGGAAAACATAAATTATTTTATTTTGCATAATATAGATAAATAAAAATACCCCTTGACAAAGTTAATATACTCTGTTATAATGCACTCCTGTAAAGTTAAAGTTCTTTACAGGAGTTTTTGAAAGGGGCAGTTTTTGTGGCAAAAAATCTCGATATTGTTTTGCTTGCGGATTACTACGGCGAAATGCTTACGGAAAATCAACGCAAATTTATTGAGTATTACTACAGCGATGACCTTTCACTTTCCGAAATTGCACAGAACGAGGGTATCACAAGGCAGGGTGTACGCGACGCGGTCAAGCGTGCCGAGGCTCAGCTTTACGATATGGAAAACAAGCTCGGCTTTGCAGAGCGTTCACGTAAGGTGAACGAGGCTCTTGATGCTATTAAACAAAGCACCGAGGCCATAAACAATTATAATATGACAGTTTCTCTTTCAAGGGAGATTAACGATGCGGTTGTAAGCATCAAATCCGCCATCGACTCCCTTGATGAATAAAAGGAGGTTGCACCGTGGCTTTTGAAGGACTTTCAGACAGACTCGATAATGCCTTTAAAAAGTTAAAAAGTAAGGGTAGCCTTACCGAATCCGACGTTCGTGACGCTATGCGCGAGGTGCGACTTGCACTTCTTGAAGCGGACGTTAACTACAAGGTTGCTAAGGATTTTACAAACTCCGTTACCGAGCGTGCCATTGGTGCCAAGGTTATGGAAAGCCTTACTCCCGCACAGATGGTTATTAAAATCGTTAACGAGGAGCTTACCGCCTTAATGGGTGGTACACAGTCCAGACTTGCTTCTGCACCCCATCCTCCCACGGTTGTTATGATGTGCGGTCTTCAGGGTTCAGGTAAAACCACTCACAGTGCAAAAATTGCACTTAAGCTTAAGGAACAGGGTCACAGACCCTTGCTCGTTGCCTGTGACATCTACAGACCCGCTGCCATTAAGCAGTTACAGGTTGTTGGTGAGCAGATTGGTGTTCCCGTATTTGAAATGGGCACCGAAAATCCCGTTAAAATCGCATCCGAAGCAATTAAGCTTGCCAAGGATAATGGTTACGATTACGTTTTCCTTGATACTGCAGGTCGTTTGCACATTGATGCAGAGCTTATGCAGGAGCTTAAGGATATTAAATCAACGGTTAAGCCCCACGAGATTTTGCTCGTTATTGACTCAATGCTCGGTCAGGACGCAGTTACCGTTGCCTCAACCTTTAACGAGGCTCTCGGTATTGACGGTCTTGTTCTTACCAAGCTCGACGGTGACACCCGAGGCGGTGCGGCACTTTCTGCAAGAGCCGTAACAGGTAAGCCCATTAAGTTCATCGGTGTGGGTGAGAAGTTAGCCGACCTTGACGTTTTCCATCCCGACCGTATGGCAAGCCGTATTCTTGGTATGGGTGACGTGCTTTCACTTATCGAAAAGGCTGAAACAGCCCTTGACGAAAAGAAGGCAGAGGAGCTTGAAAAGAAGCTTCGTCAGAATAAGCTCGACCTTAACGATATGCTTATGCAGTTTGAGGAAATGCGTAAAATGGGCCCTATGAAGGACCTTATAGCAATGATTCCCGGTCTTAACAAAAAGGTTAAGGACACGGACATTGACGACAAGCAGATTGATTACACTATGGCGATTATCCGTTCAATGACAATGAAGGAACGTGAAAATCCCGATATAATCAACCCCTCACGTAAAAAGAGAATTGCCGCAGGCTGTGGTATGCAGGTTGAGGACGTTAACAGACTTCTCAGTCAGTACCGCAATATGCAAAAGCTCTACAAGCAGCTTAACGGCAAGGGCTCAAAGAAAATGATGAAGCGTATGCAGCGTATGGGTATGGGCGGCGGTATGCCCGGTGGAATGCCCGGCGGCTTCCCAATGTAAGTCTTTAAACACATTTGTGTTTAATATAAATCAGTTTATTATTATTTAACTTTTCGGAGGTAATTAAAATGGCAGTAAAAATTCGTCTTCGCCGTATGGGCGCAAAGAAAGCACCTTTCTATCGTGTAGTTGTAGCAGATTCACGTTATCCTCGTGATGGCCGCTTCATTGAAGAAGTTGGTTACTACAATCCTGTTAGCAATCCTGCTGACATCAAAATCGATGCTGAAAAGGTTACAAAATGGATTGAGAACGGCGCTCAGCCCACAGATACTGTTCGTGATCTTCTCAAGAAGCAGAACATCATTAAGTAATTAAGGGTGGCTGTAATGAAAGAATTGCTTGAGACAGTCGCAAAGGGTCTTGTTGAGAACCCCGATGCTGTCCAGGTCATTGTTGACGAACCCAACGAGGAGGGCGTAATTGTTTTACACCTTCACGTAGGTCCCGATGATATGGGTAGGGTTATTGGTAAACAGGGCAGAATTGCAAAGGCTATCCGTACTGTTATGCGTGCGGCGGCTATCCGCAATGATGTTAAAATACAGGTCGATATTGACTGATAATAGCGTCGATATGCGCAAAACCCAAAGGACCTTTCGTTCAGTAATGTGCGGAAGGTCTTTGATTTTAAAGAACGTATCAGGTGAATGATATGATTAAGGATTATCTTGAAATCGGGCAGATTGTAAGCACACACGGTATCAGGGGAGAGGTTCGCCTTAACCCTTGGTGTGACGGTCCCGAATTTGTTAAAAAATTTAAAACCCTTTACTGTGATGACAAAGGCGCAAAGTCCTTTAAGGTTATTTCGTGCCGTCCTCACGGTAACGTTGCCGTGCTCAAATTAGAGGGCGTTGATACGGTTGAAGCGGCAAAGTCTATGAAAAACACGGTTCTTTATATGAAACGTGCGGACGTTAATTTGCCCGAGGGCAAATGGTTTATATCCGAGCTTATAGGCTGCTCCGTTCTGGACGCGGATAACGAGGGGATTTCATACGGCACCTTAAAGGACGTTGACTCAGGTGCCGCTAATGATATATGGTATATACTTACACCCGACGATAAAGCGGTACTTATACCCGCTATCAAGGATGTAGTAATTAAGTGCGACGTTGCCCATAACAAGGTTTATATACGTCCGCTCAGGGGGCTTTTTGATGAGGATTGACGTTATGACGCTGTTTCCCCAGATGTGCGAGGCAGTAATGAGTGAAAGTATAATCGGCAGGGCAAGAAACACGGGCAAGGTTGAAATTAACTTTCATCAGATTCGTGATTTTGCAATAAATAAGCATAATCAGGTTGACGACACACCCTACGGCGGTGGTGCAGGTATGCTTATGATGGCTCAGCCCATATACGATTGTTATATGAAAATATGTGACGAGACAGGCACGAAGCCCCACCTTATTTATATGTCACCCTGCGGTAAGACACTTAATCAGGAAAGGGTCAAGGAATTATCACAGCTGGATAACGTGGCAATTCTTTGCGGTCGCTACGAGGGTGTTGACCAAAGGCTTATTGACGAAATCGTTGACGAGGAAATTTCAATAGGGGACTATGTGGTAACAGGCGGTGAAATGCCCGCTATGATATTGGCGGATGCTATATCAAGAATGCTTCCCGGTGTTTTATCCGAGCCCGAGGGCTTTATGGGTGAAAGCCATTATTCGTCACTGCTTGAATACCCCCAGTACACAAAGCCTCCCGTATGGCACGATATGGAGGTACCTCAGGTCCTTTCATCGGGTCACCACGCCAACATTAAAAAGTGGCAGAGGGAAAGGGCAATTGAGCGTACCCTTGAAAGAAGGCCCGAGCTTTTGGAAAATGCAGAGCTTTCAAAAAAAGAAAAACAGTTCCTTGAGGAATTAAAGACTGAAAAAGGCTTAAAGTGAAGATTGATTCACTCTGTTATTGTTCACCTTTAATAATATGTTTCTACATTTGTGGTTAATTTGCACAAATGACAAAAGTTTTTTTGAAAAAGGTTTAGTATTCCATCCGAATTATGGCAGAATACACAAAAGGTTGACTTTTTTTCGTTGACTTACACCAATTTGGTGCTATAATATAGTAGGTGCTGAGATACAGATGCACACTATTTTACAAACAAATAATCTATTGAATGTGGGAGAAATATTATGTACGTTAAAGATGTAACAGTTCAGAATCAGGTTGGTCTTCATTCACGTCCTGCAACTTTCTTTATCCAGAAAGCTAACGAGTTCAAATCCTCTATCTGGATTGAAAAGGAAGAAAGACGCGTTAATGCAAAAAGCCTTCTCGGTGTTCTTTCTCTTGGTATAATGGGTGGCACAGATATCCGCATCATCGCAGGCGGTGTTGACGAGGAGCAGGCAGTTAACTCACTTGTTGCTCTTGTTGAAAGCGGCTTTGCTGAATAAGTTAATGAAGTAAAACGGTAGGGCAGAGCCTTACCGTTTTTATTTTTGTATATTTATTTATAAATTGGGCATATTTACATTTAAAATACAAGGAATATTCATACAAAATGAAAATTGTCGGATTGTACAAAGTTTTTTGAAAAAGTTTGTAAAATCTGTTGACAAAAAGTGTTTTAAATGGTAAATTATTATTCGGTGCGTATGGGAGAAGTATGCCCTTTTCCTGTGCATAGCCTATTTAAATATCGGAGGTGAAAATACTTGCCAACATTTAATCAGCTCGTTCGCAGCGGAAGAGAATCTCTCGAAAAGAAGTCCAAGGCTCCTGCTTTGGGTAAAGGTCTCAACTCTAAGAAGAACGTTATGACAAATAACAATTCTCCTCAGAAGCGTGGTGTTTGTACAGTTGTTAAGACTGACACTCCCAAGAAGCCTAACTCAGCGCTCAGAAAGCTCGCCAGAGTTCGTCTCACAAACGGAATCGAAGTTTCTGCTTACATTCCCGGCGTGGGTCACAATCTTCAGGAGCATAGCGTAGTGCTTATCCGTGGTGGTCGTGTTAAGGACCTTCCCGGTGTGCGTTACCACATCATTAGAGGTACCCTTGATGCTCAAGGTGTTGCCAACAGGATGCAGAGCCGTTCAAAATACGGTGCAAAGCGTCCCAAAGCAGCTAAGAAATAATTAACTGCTATAATTTGAAGGACAAATCTTCTTGCAGGCTGAATAATTTATTCAACCAATGGTAAGTATTTTTATGACTATATAGGGGTTGTAATTAGCCATTGGCGCCACGGGAAGCAAAGTCACTCGAGTACCTATGATATCATTAATATGAAGGAGGGAAGCGAAGTGCCAAGAAGAGGCCAGATAGCAAAACGTGATGTTTTGCCCGATCCGCTTTACAACTCAAAGCTTGTAACAAGGCTTATTAACAACGTTATGTTGGATGGTAAGAAGGGTGTCGCACAGAGAATTGTTTACGATGCATTCGATATCATCAAAGAACAGACAGGCAAAGAACCTCTCGAGGTTTTTGAAGCTGCTATGGAGAACGTTATGCCCGTTCTCGAGGTAAAGGCTCGCCGTATCGGTGGTGCTACCTACCAGGTTCCGATCGATGTTCGTCCCGAAAGACGTGAAACACTCGGTCTCCGTTGGATTGCAACATACTCTCGTGCTCGTTCCGAGAGAACTGCTAAAGAAAGACTCGCTAACGAGATTCTTGATGCTACCAATTCAATGGGTGCTGCCTTCAAGAAAAAAGAAGACATGCACAAAAACGCAGAGGCAAACAAGGCTTTTGCACATTTCAGATGGTAATTATCTGAAGATTCTTACTAAATTTAGGAGGATATTATGCCAAGACAGGTATCTTTACAGCAGACCAGAAACATCGGTATTATGGCTCACATTGACGCTGGTAAAACCACCACAACTGAGCGTATCCTTTTCTACACCGGTGTTAACCACAAATTAGGTGAGACTCACGACGGTGCTGCTACAATGGACTGGATGGCACAGGAACAGGAAAGAGGTATCACAATTACCTCAGCTGCTACAACCTGTTTCTGGAACGGCAACAGAATCAACATCATTGACACTCCCGGACACGTTGACTTCACAGTAGAAGTTGAGCGTTCACTTCGTGTTCTTGACGGCTCTGTTACAGTTCTTTGTGCAAAGGGCGGCGTTGAGCCCCAGTCAGAAACTGTTTGGAGACAGGCTGACAAATACAGAGTTCCCAGAATGATCTACGTTAACAAGATGGATATTTTGGGTGCTGACTTCTACAATGTTCTTAACATGGTAAAAGACAGACTTAAATGTAACGCTGTACCGATTCAGCTCCCCATCGGTTCCGAATCAACCTTCAAAGGAATTATCGACCTTGTTGAAATGAACGCTGTTGTTTACTATGACGACATCGGTAAGGACGTAAGAGTTGAAGAAATTCCCGAAGATATGAAGGAACTTGCTGATAAGTATCATGCAGAGCTCATCGAGCACGTTGCTGAGCAGGATGACGAGCTTATGATGAAATACTTCGACGGTGAAGAACTCACAATCGAAGAAATCAAAACTTGCATCAGAAAAGCAACAATCGCTAACGATATGGTTCCCATCGTTTGTGGTACTTCTTATAAAAACAAAGGTGTTCAGAAACTTCTTGACGCGGTTGTAGATTATATGCCCGCTCCCACAGATATCGAAGCAATTAAGGGTGTAAACCCCGATACTGATGAGGAAGAGGTTCGCGAATCAACCGACGACGGTCCTTTCGCAGCTCTTGCTTTCAAGATTGCAACTGACCCCTTCGTTGGTAAGCTCTGCTATTTCAGAGTTTACTCAGGTAAAATTGAAACAGGTTCAACTGTTTACAACTCCGTTAAGGATGACAACGAGCGTATCGGTCGTATCCTTCAGATGCACGCTAATGACCGTAAGGACATTGATTGCTGCTATGCAGGTGACATCGCTGCCGCTGTTGGTATCAAGAGAACAACAACAGGTGACACTCTTTGCGATAAGAACCACCCCGTTATTCTCGAATCTATGGAGTTCCCCGAGCCCGTTATCCGCGTAGCTATTGAGCCCAAGACCAAAGCAGGTCAGGAAAAGATGGGTATCGCTCTTGCAAAGCTTGCTGAGGAAGATCCCACATTCAAATGCTACACAGATGAAGAAACAGGCCAGACTATCATCGCCGGTATGGGTGAGCTTCACCTTGAAATCATCGTTGACAGACTTCTTCGTGAATTCAGAGTTGAAGCTAACGTAGGTAAGCCTCAGGTTGCTTACAGAGAAACAATCACTGCAGAAGCTTCTGCAGATACTAAGTTTGCTCGTCAGTCCGGTGGTCACGGTCAGTACGGTCACGTTAAGATTCGTATCGAGCCCAACGAAGGCAAGGGTTACGAATTCGTTAACGCTATCGTCGGCGGTGCTATTCCCAAGGAATTCATTGGTCCTGCAGAAGCAGGTATCAAGGGCTCAATGCAGTCCGGTGTTCTTGCAGGTTACACCGTAGTTGACGTTAAGGTTACTCTTTATGATGGTTCATACCACGAGGTTGACTCTTCAGAAATGGCCTTCAAGACTGCCGGTTCAATGGCATTCAAAGAGGCTATGAGAAAGGCTTCTCCCGTTCTTATGGAGCCCATTATGAAGGTTACAGTTGTTGTTCCCACTGACTATATCGGTGACGTTCTCGGCGACCTTACTTCTCGTCGTGGTCTTCCCCAGGGTCAGGAGGACAGAAACGGTGCAGCAGAAATTATTGCACACGTTCCTCTTTCAGAAATGTTCGGTTACGCTACAGACCTTCGTTCTAAGACACAGGGCCGTGGTCAGTACGTAATGGAGCCCAGCCACTATCAGGCAGTTCCCAGAAACATTGCTGAGAAAATTATGGATGAAAGAGCTAAATAATTAAACTTAAGGTTTTGTTATTAGATTTTTCAAAAAACTATTGAATTATTGCGATATATTTGTTAAAATCATATCGTGCAATTATGCTATAAAACTAAAGGAGGAAATTCCAAATGGCTAAACAGAAATTCGAAAGAACCAAGCCCCATATTAACATTGGTACCATCGGCCACGTTGACCATGGTAAAACAACTCTTACAGCTGCTATCACAAAGACTCTTTCTCTTAAGGGTTATGCACAGTTCGAAGACTATGCAAACATCGATAAGGCTCCCGAAGAAAGAGAACGTGGTATTACAATCAACACAGCTCACGTTGAGTACGAAACAGACGCTCGTCACTATGCTCACGTTGACTGCCCCGGCCACGCCGACTACATCAAGAACATGATCACTGGTGCTGCTCAGATGGACGGTGCTATCCTTGTTA
>JAFYLQ010000033.1 GCA_017550105.1 Clostridia bacterium
GGGCTTACCCATATCAAGCACAAATATCTCTCCGCCCTTGGCGGAAGCACCTGCCTGAAGCACAAGTGAAACTGCCTCGGGGATAAGCATAAAGTAACGGATAATGTCGGGATGTGTAACAGTAACGGGGCCACCCTTTTCAATCTGCTCCTTGAAGAGCGGGATAACACTGCCGTTTGAACCGAGAACGTTACCGAAACGAACGGCAACATACTCTGTTTTGGAGTTCTTGTTGAATGACTGAACAATCATTTCACAAATACGCTTTGTGGCACCCATAACGTTTGTGGGGTTAACTGCCTTGTCCGTTGAAATCATAACGAAACGCTTAACACCGTATTTGTCGGCAGTCTTAGCAAGATTGAATGTACCGAAAACGTTGTTCTTAACTGCTTCCTTGGGGCTGTCCTCCATAAGGGGAACGTGTTTGTGAGCCGCTGCGTGATAAACAAAGTCGGGCTTGTATTCTTCAAAGATTTCGCAAAGTCTTTTTTCATCACGGATTGAACCGATAAGCACCTTAAGGTCAACCTCAGGATGATTTCTGCGGATTTCCTGCTGAATTTCGTAAGCACCGTTTTCTGCAATATCAAAAATAATAATGGTTTTTGCAACACCGCTTGCGGCAACCTGACGAACAAGCTCACTACCGATTGAGCCACCGCCACCAGAAACGAAAACTGTCTGGTCCTTAAGAAGCTCAAACACCTTTGTAAGGTCGGGCTTAATCTGGTCTCTGCCCAAAAGGTCGGTATAGTCAACCTTACGAAGCTTTGCACTGAGGCTTTCGTTCTGATTTACTGTTGTTATAGAAGGAACGGTTTTAAGAGTACAGCCTGTTTCACTACAGATTCTGAGAAGCTCTTTTCTGTTTTCCTTGTCTGCAGAGTTTGCGGCAAAGAAAATCTCGTCCACGTCAAGCTCCTTGGAAAGGTCGATTATTCTGTCTCTGCCACCATAAATTTTGATACCGTTAAGATAGTTACCATGCTTACGTTTGTTATCGTCAATCAACGCTACTACCTTGTATCTGTTCTGAATTTTAGTGCTGCTGTGGAATTCTTCGATAAGACGTAAAGCTGTACCGCCTGCACCGATAATCATAACATTCTTCTTTTTGCCTTCGGTTTTTATCTCTTTGCCTATAAGATATGAACGCCATGAGCGATAACCTAAAAGTATAGCTAATCTGGAAACCAAAACACTTACAGCAAACAGAGATGCATAAATAAACATCCATGTAAAGAATGAACGTGTCTGTTTATGAACTATTTCCTCGGAAGGTATCAACCAGATATAGAAGAAGGGTATGGTTGAAATAATTTTAGAAATTACAAATGCAAAACCTGTTTTAATGTAGTCGGAAGCAACCATGTACTGCCACATTCTTTTGTAGACCTTGAAAACAATAAACATAACCATAGTTGCAGCAAAATCCACTGCAAGAATAATAAGTCCGTTGGAAACAAACCAATCCTCTCGCATAGCAAAAGCTTCAAACTTAAGTATTGTTGCTGAAACAAATGCTAAAGCCATACCCACAATATCTGCAAGTATGAGCAGTATTCGCATATGCTTTTTAACAAACATTACGGCACCTTCGATAGTCTTCAAAATAAAACCTCATTTCCTTTTAATTTTATGTGAAATTTCATTGTTTATTTAGTTGCGGTGCACGAGGGCACAATACAACAATTATACATAGTACATTCTATCACTTCACGGTGTTTTTTGCAATATGGTAATTGCAGAAAATTTTACATTATATATGTTTTATATAACAGTAAAGGTAACAATGTTGCATAAAAACACACCCTTGTAATAAAATTTTGGTTGTGCTACAATTGATTTACAAAAATTCGGAGGTGATATTTTGAATAAGTGGATGAAAAACTTAAGCAACGATATTAAAATCAGCGAAATTAACCTTCCCGGAACCCACAATTCCTGCGCTAAAAGGGTGCAATTCAGCTACCTTTCAAAATGTCATAATCTGAGTATTTATGAACAATTGAACATCGGCATACGTTATCTTGACATACGTGTAGAAATATACGGCAACAAATTAAAAACCGTGCACAGCATAGCCGACTGCTACACTCCCCACGGAAAAAGACAAAAGCTCTTGCTTGATTATGTGTTAGATGATTGCAAGAAATTTTTAAAGGAAAATCCCTCGGAAACTATTGTCCTTTGTATTAAACGTGATGATGGTCCCTCCTCCGAAGAAACCTTTGATTTACTTTTTGAAAATTACATAAAAAATGACCCCTCTTGGTTTACGGAAAACCGCATACCATCCTTAGGCGAAGCAAGGGGCAAATTAGTCTTTTTCAACAGATGTCACGTAGATTCAAACAACAAAAAATATACGGATAAAAATACAGGGCTGCACCTTTCAAACTGGCCCGATTTACCACGTGATGCTGCGTGTTTTTTGGCAAAGGCACCCGCTTTGAATCTTGATAACGCCGAAGCCGAAGCCTACTATCTGCAGGATATGTACAAGCTTTTTCCTAAAGAAAAATGGCAAAAAGCAGTACTCCCATTAGTGGAAAAGCCCTTTGAAAAGCAAGGCTTGTTTTTAAACTATTTTACAGCGGCAAATTTTATTTACAGTCCTAAAATTTATGCAAATTTCATCTTGAAAAACTTTGAAAAAATAACGCTTCAAAACAACAAAAAATACGGCTGGTTAATCTTTGATTTTCCAACAAAAGACCTTTGTGAAAAAGTGATTTCAACCAACCTTTAAACGTAAAAAATGCAGGGATTTCCCCTGCATTTTTCGTTTATAATCCTATTTTATTAAACAAAAACTCGACCTTCTGTAGTTTTTCTTCGGGTATATCCTTGATTATTCGGTAACGATATTGGCTATGCTTTTTATCCCCTTTAAGGATAAATTTAAGCCATCTTACCACCTCAAAAAACGGCAACAAAAACGAGTGCTTTTTTAGTGTGGGATACTCATATTCAAGCTCTTTTCGGGACACAAAAACACGGGATAAAACATACCCTATTTTGCCACTTGTACGCCGTTTTCTAAGTAAAAGCAGTTGCTCCTCATTGCCGTAAGCACCGCCGTTTAATATAAACTCCTCCATAGCTGAGGTAACGTCATCGTGCTCTCTTTTGCCGAACCAGGCTTCGCTCAGATTATTAAAGGCGAGGTCAAATCGTTCTAAACCACTTTGCTTTAAAAAACTACGTATTTCTTTACTTTCGCAATTTTTAAAATTACGTAAAATGTACAAATCAAGAACGGGCTTTATGCCGCAACCACCAATTGAAAAATGCTTTGCCGCATGAGCTATGTGGTAAAAATAAAAGAAGCTGTCATCAAGGGCATATTGGTGCTTAAAGCCATCGCGCCGTTTTGTTCGCTTCCATACATCCCTTAAAACTTTGGCGATTTTTCCGTCGTCACCCGACTCGCAAAGTGAAAAATGAAGCTCTATTATTACCCCTTCGCCACAGGTGTAGGTTACGTCGTGTGAGCCCTCGTGAGTTTTGTCGAAATCCATATTCTGCAGAAGATTTTCCGCCTTTTTTAAATCCTCTTCTTTTACCAAAATATCCGCATCACAGCTTGTGCGAAGCCAAGGCTGTGCATACATTTCACGTAAAACAGAGCCCTTAAGAGGAATAAAATCAATGCCATTTTCTTCAAAGGCTTCGCAAATTCGCTCATACTCAAATTTTAATTTTTCATATCTGTATATTGCCTCAAAAATCTCGTTACGAAATTTCACGGAAATAATATCCGTGCCGAGAACGCCGTATTCATCAAGTATATTCCCTAAAAGGTGCTCCATATCGTGCTCGGATGACATACCGTACATATATGATATTTCATCCGTTTTGACAGAACTCAGCAATTCCGCTTCGGGCTTTATACCCAGAGCGGAGCAACGCATTAATTCCATCATAACACGATTTACCTTTTTCATTTTTTCCTCTTTCAAAAAAGCCGATGCCATTCTTACGGCAATCGGCTCAATTTTTTATATCAAATATTGTATCCCTTGTAAGCTTCACGGCATCCTCATCAGGTCTGCATTCAAGAAGCCACACGGGTATTTTTTCTAAAATTACGTTGAAGGTATCAAGAGCTTTAAGTAAATTTTCTTCATCCCAATGGGGTAAGAATACATGGGGCATAAAAAGCTCTATACAATCAAGGGAACTTAATCTTTTAATTGAATTTTTCTCTGCCTGTCTTAACACCACAACACCCTTTAAAGAGGCTTTTTTGTTAAGACAGAATTCAGACGAGCCCTTCCAGGGTGAACCGAAGGCAAAAACCTCACCATCCATCACTCTCAGAAAAACCTTGTCTCCGTTTATGGGCTCCGCATTCAGATATTCATTCCATAATCTTGCCTGTGTAGTTTTACCCACACCCGAGTAGCCTGTAAAAACTACTCCTTCACCTTGATATTGCACAAAGGAACCGTGTAAAAATAAGGTGTTGAACTCTGCGAAGCGTGAACATATAGCCGCTAAGGGAAGAGAAAATTCTAAATCCATATAGCTTTTGGCATAAACCGTAGCCTTCGACCAATCCTTGTTGGCACAAAGCAACTCTACGGAAGAATCAACACGCTGAAGCACGTGGTTTGAAGATTCGCCTACGTATTGTATACCATGGCATTCATTCATATTTTTTTTGTGAGTAAATTTTATTACGGGCTCAGTATCATTATTTACAACGGCAAATTTTTCTGTGAAGCCGTTATCCTTAAAGCCCCAATCAATAAGTAAATCTGCTATGCAAATTTTCATTTTATGCACCAATGCAATTCTGCAAAACCAAGGGCTTATTCATACCGTGAAGCTCCATAAAGTAGTCAATCCACGTACCGTTTACAACACCAACAGGTGCCTCAAAAGCCCCTTGATAATAATCTCGGCAAGGACTTGCGCTATGGGAAAAGTAAATGTTTACCGAACCGCTGATATGGTCGCCGCCGCTTGAAACGTCACCACCGGAGCCTGTTGCAATTTTTTCGCTTAAATTAATCTGAAAGAGAGTGCTCTGGGGTACAATATATTCTTTTTTCATTACTCTTGCCTCTCTTTCATAGCGTTATATAAATCATAAAGTCTTTTGGCGGTACGGCAGAAATCAGTGCTTATTTTTTCTGCATCGCCGCTTTCGGCGCATAAAGCACCCGGACATCTTTGACAGAATTCTTTGTATGAACAATTTTCACACTCGGACGGGCTTTTTAATTCGGAGCATTTTTTGATTAACTGAGCCCAATCCTCTTTTATATCACCCGAAAACTCAACCGCAGGTCTTGTCACAAATGAACACATCTGCACGTTGCCGTTCCAGGTTATCCACATAGATTTTTTATAGCTTCCGCACCAGGCGAAGGGTGACTCTATATCGGGATATTTGTTTCTTTCAAGCTGTTCCAGAGTGAGTTCAGACGAAAAATCGGCGAAATCAAAGCGGGACGCTGCAATATCCTTTTGGGCTCCCCTTGACGATTTTAACACCGAAACCGTATGTTGTAAAGGAATTTTTTTGTTTTCAGCAAAATTGTACATTTCCTGAAGGTCACAGGCATTCTCTTTTACAATAGTTGCCGTAAGTCTGCAGGGTACTTTTTCGTTTAAAAGTAAATCAATTGCCTTAGCCGTTGCGGTAAAGCCTTCCCTGACGCCGCAGGTTCTGTAATAGGTTTCATCACTTGTGCCGTAAAGAGTCATTTTTACCGAGTAAGGCATACCGTACTCTCTGAACTTTTCAATTACATTTTCATCAATCAATGAGCCGTTTGTAAGCAGGGTTATTAAAAAGCCCATTTTGTTAAGCTCTGAATAAAGCTCCCAGAATTCAGGATAAACGAATATTTCGCCACCGGTAAGAGAAAGGTATAGAGTACCCATTTCCTTAAGTTGACGTGCAATATCCAACCACTTTTGTGCATTTAATATTTCGCCCTGCTTTTGTGCCTGCTCCTTTGTAAGCTTAACGTAGCACATTACACAGTCAAAATTACAAAAGGGAGTTAATTCAAGGGTTACTTCAAGGGGTACTGAATTTTGCTTTGCCCAATGTGAAAGCTCAATTGCACCAAAGGGATTAAGTCCCCCACAATCATTCATATTAACGCTCCCTGCTCCTTAAGACCTTCAAGAAATTTTTTAACGTCCTGTGCAGCCTGATTTTCGTCCACCTCGTAGGTATCCGTAATTATCTTTACAAGCTCCGATTCCTCGGCACCTGTTTTAAGCTTATTCCACAAAAGCTCGGCACTTTCGGTAAGTCCTATCATACCGTGGATTTCAGAGGTCTGTTTGCCTACGGGGACAGCCATAATCTGCTCCCCTATTTTACGGACCACAAAGCCATCCTTGAGTTTATATTCCATAATTACCTCTTTTCCTGTTCGCACAATACCAAGGTACCGCTTTCGTCAATTTTGTATATTCTGTCACAATATTGAAGCATACTGGGTCTGTGAGTGGTAATAATACAGGTTCTTAAGGGATTGGATTTCATAAGATTTGTGAGAACCCTTCCCTCTGCCTCGCTGTCAAGAGCCGACGTAGCCTCATCCATTATAAGCACGTTGGCATTACGAAGCACGGCTCTGGCAATGGAAAGACGCTGTACCTGACCCTCTGAGAAGTTTACACCACGCTCACCGATAATCGTATCCGTTCCCAAAGGAAGTATGCTGACAAAATCCCATGCATCGGCAATTTTAAGAGCATTTTCAATATCCTCATCAGTTGCCGTTTCATTTACGAGCAGAAGATTATCCTTGATTGTGCCCGAAAATACCGTGTTACCCTGAGGAACGTAGGAGCAAAAACGCCTTGTACTGTCAGATATTCTGAGCTTTTCACCGTCGATGAGCATTTCAAGGCTTCCCGAATCGGGCTCCATAAGACCCAGAATTAATCTCAGAAGTGTAGTTTTACCCTCACCCGAAGGACCAATAAGTGCAATTGTTTCACCCGGTGAAGCCATAAAACTTGCATTCTTTATTACCTCTCTGTCGCCGTCCTTGTAGGAATAGGTAAGCTTATCTGCAACCACTTTTACGCCTTTATTACGAGCTACGTCCATTAAGCCGAAGGCTTTTTCTTTATCCTCGTCCTTTTCGGAGTCGATGCTTGTGACCTCCATAATACGTCCTGCTGCAGTTGCTATTGAAATAGCACTTGGCACTAAAGCCACAAGGGTTGTAAACGATGAGGTAAGGCTTCCCGAAATCTGTAAAAACAAGGTCATTGTACCGTACGTAATGGCACCCTGCCACAAGCGGTATACACCCCAACCGTAGCAGGAGTAGGATACCAACAAGCCAATAATTGACATACAGATTGACAAAATTATTGAAAATTTATCGTAATCAAGCTTTACCTTGCGGTAGCTTTCAAGAAGTATTTTAAAGTTCTGTGTATATTTTCTTGTCAGGTCAAAGGCCTTCAACGTCTGTAAATTCTGCATGGACTCTTCGCCGTAGGACAGAATTTTGCCGTTCATTTCACGACTTTCTATACTGAATTTGCGCATCATCTTTGTGGTAAATTTTGATGAAAGCATAAAGAACGGTGCACTCATAAGAGCAAATATAACCATTACGGGGTCGTAGTAAAGAACTATAACAAGGCAACCCACAAACTGAGCAACCCGTGTAAACACACTGGGAACAAAGGTGATTATACTGTTTGAAACCACGTTAACGTCGCCCTCAAGTCGGTTTATAAGGTCACCTGAGTGATATTTGTTAATATCCTCCCACTTTGAAAAAACAATATTTTCATAAATGTTGCTTCTTATTTGTGTATTTATTCTTGTACCGACAATGGTGGTGAGTCTTGAGGTAGCAGAATTTATTAAAATCTGGGTAACCGCCATACCTATAACCATTGCGGCACTTGTTATAATCTGCTCACTATCCTTACCGGGTGAAACTACCGCATCAATAAGGTATTTGGACGCAACACTTGAACCGAGACCCATAGCAATGCCAAACACACCCACAACTATGTAAAGAAGCACTTCTTTTTTATAGTTGAGAATGTATTTTAAAAGCCATTTCCATTCGGTAGCCATACTTTTAAACATTGCTCCGTATTGCTCGGGTTTCTTCATCATTTTTCTTCCTTACTTCTGCTTTTTGCCGTAGCTTGATTTACCGTAATACTTATAATTTCTGTAGTATTTTTTATAGCCTGCATATCCATATCCGTAACCGTAGTTACTTCCGTAGCCACCAATACCGCCAATAGCACCGTTGAGAATACAGCCCATAAGTCTGATATCTGTATTTTCCAATGCATCAAGACCCTGACGGATATTTGTATCCATAACCATATCCTGACGGATAACGTATACCGCACCGTCGGCCGCCGCCGCAGTGATAACCGCGTCCGCAATCATACCGCAGGGTGGTGTATCCATAAAAATCAAATCGTACTTTTCACTCAAGGAACCAACAATTTTCTGCAACGCTTCCATATTCAGCATTTTAGAAATACTTTTTTCCTTGTAATTAAATGACAATAAATCGATATTGAGCTTATCCACGTGACTGATGCTATAAAGCATTTCGCCGTTTTTGTCATACACCTTATCCTTAAGCTCAAGCTCGTTGTTATAAATAAGCCTTCTGATACCTGAGTTTCTTAAATCGCAATCCATAAGAAGGATTTTTTCGCCGTTTTTAGCGTATATTGCCGCAAGGTTCACCGTGGTAACGGACTTGCCCTCACCCGGTGCGGTGCTTGTAAACATAATTACCTTGTCACCGTTTGCCATTGCATTACGTACTGAATCTCGGAGAAGTCTTACGGATTCAAGGAATGCATTACCCACAAGAGGGTTAGTAATGAGAATTCTTTTGTCTATTCTGCTTTTGTACTTTTTAAAGTATACCTGAGGCATAACGCCGATACATTTCTGATTAAGCTCACGTCTTATGTCGTCTTTGGTACGTATGGTTCTACGCATAACACCGTATATGGCAATCCATGCAATACCAATAAGCAAGCCTACAAGAGCACCCTTAAGAGTATCACTACGCCAAGAAAAAGAATTAGAGGGAGACTCGGGAACCGTTGCGGGTGAAATCATAACAAGCTTTGTCTGACCCACAATATACTCCGACACCTTTGAATAATTTTCAGTAACACTCATAAGCGTATCGTAGGTAAGCTGAGGATCACTACCCGTGGTTGTAAGGGTAATCATATTGGTTTCGTCAACGCAGGTAACCGAAACGGAGGCAGGCATACTGTCCACGTCCAAATCCCTGCAAACCTGCTTTTGGAGAATTTCGCTTTTTAAAATGTACGGAAAAACCGATGCCAATTGACTTGCAGAGCCTCTGTCATAATAGAAGGAGTAAGCCGACATACCCGCATCACCCGACAAAACCGCATTCTGGGTGTGCACCGTAAAGGTTGCGGTTGCGGTATATTGGGGAACGTAGCCTGAATAATTCTTGTAGAACATTCCGCCGCCGAAAATCAATGCACACAAAACGCCAACCCACCAGAATTTTACAAAGCCACGCCAGAAATCACTGAAATAAAAGTCAAAATATCTTTCCTTGACTTTTTCTTCAGCTTCAGCAAAATTTTTAGTTTTATTTTCGCCAACGCTCATAATAAATCCTGCCAATTCTAAATTTAATTTCTTTCTGACAAATCGCTGTCTAAGATTTTGTTGCTAACGTTTTCCTTTGAGTAAGTTTTATACAGCTTATATGAGCTCCTCTTATAAATACTGTATCCTCGGTCATCCGAGCCCATATTACCGAAGAACGTGAAGGGCTTATACACGTCGTTAAGTAAGCAGCCTGCAAAACTGCCGCCTACGTTTTTTATGGTAAGAACAGTATCATTGACGTCTGCCGCATCAACAACGTCGGTACGTACCACAAGTATTGCTTTGTCCACCATTTTAATAAGGCTCATAGCGTCTGCAGATACCGAGGTGGGTGGTGTATCAATAATTACAAAATCCACCTTTTCACGAATAGATTTAATGCATTCGTTTACCGTTTTAGAGCCAATCCATTCGGAAGCATCCGAACAGGCTCTTTTACTCAGGGCAAGATACAACTGAGTTTTTTTGTATCTTAAAAACTCATATTCCTTGGGTGATACCTCACCCTTTAAAATCTGACTGAAGTCCACCTTCAAGGGCTTACGGTATTTAAAAATTTTGTAAAGGGCGGGCTTATGTAGGTCAAGGTCAAGAAGCGCAACCTTGTATCCGTGATTCATAAGTGAAAGGGCTACGTTTGCAGAAACTGTTGACTTGCCCTCGTTTTCCGCAACACTCGTTACGGCAAAAACCTTACTGTCCGTATTTCTTCGCATATACTCAAGCTTGGTTGCAAGGTGATTGTAGTCCTCGTTGAATTTAAGACTTGCGAAAGCCGTATCAATAAGAAGACCCTTTTTCTTACCTCGTAATTTCTGCCAAAGTGTGAGGGGACGTCTTTCGTGAGATATTGTACCCAATAGATTCGAATCAACCTTTTTCTCAAAAAGACGCACGTTTTTAACAGTACCGCGTAAAAACGACAACACTAATATGAGCACAAACATAGCACCTGCTACAAGTAATGAAATCTCAATTCTTTTAATGCTCGAAATAGAGTTTGACGGATTTGTTGCCATTTCAGGTTGAACGATAATGTCAATAACGCTGTTTGAGAAAACCGCATCGGAAACCTGAGGGTAAACCTCAAGCACGGATTTCAGTAATTTATATGACCTTTCGGGGTCCGATGACACAACCTTAATGTTAAGCAGGTTTGTAGAGTTATAAACCGAAGCGGAAATTTCTCCGTCAAAGCCCTCATAGCCTGCATTTTCCGCCGCAAGCTTTTTCATAGATGACTGAGTAAAAACCTTTGTGTAAATACTTGCCATTTCAGAAGAAGCAGAAAGATTGTTATATGCAAGTGATGAAGCGGCCTTTGCCCTGACTACAAGAGTTGCCTCACTCTTATATTCGGGAGTATAAATGCTACGCTCGGCAATATATATTCCGAGGAAAGCAATAATACCCGCAAGAATAACCGCCCAGAAATTACGTATAACGTCACGGGCAAGGCTATGCCACTCTATTATTTCAAGAATTTCTGTTTTTGATTCCTTCAAAGCAATTACTCCTCTACCACAACGGTAAGAATACTATGACACTGATAGCCAAGCTCGTTAGTTATGTAATAATGAACGCTGTAAACACCCGGAGTGTTTGAGTCAAAATTTGTTTCTATTGTGCTTTCGTAGGGTATCGCCTGACCGCTTCGTGTACTTACTGCGGAAATATTATTTTTAAAATCAGGCTTTTCACCCTTTTTAACGTAGGTGAGATATTCCTTAAGCTCCACAATAGGTGCGGCAACGCTTGTTTCTTCTATATGCAGGGGTAGGTCAAGATAGATTATGTCACCCATACTGTTTGTTGCCTGAAGGGTCACGGTAAACACACCAATTGTATCCGTTGTGTAATCCGTAGCCGTAAGCACAACCTTATCACTTATATCCCCGTCAATTGAGTCAATCGCACCGATTGAACCGATAATATCCACTTCCTCGTCCACAAAAAAGACTAAGGGTCTGTTCATTGTGAATTGCGGAGACGTGTAGTCAACGTACTTTATATGCCTTGAATTTTTAACAACGTGCTTATCACTGTCGCAGACCGCATAGGTTACCTTGCACACGCCCTCTTCAAGAAACTGTGATACGGACTCAACAACTATTTTACCCGTTATGTCCCCGTCCTTTTTATCAAAAGCGGTAACACCCTTAAGCAAATCCTCGTCCGTTGCCGAAATACTTACCTCAAGCATTTCGCCATCCACCTTAATTTCGGGAATTGTATTATCCGTTGTTCTTTGCTCGTGCACAAAAAACAACGAGAATAACCCGACTGCAACTACAAATAAAATAATAGTTGCCACTCTAAGAACCTTGAGCATAAATTATCTCCTCAGAAGCTGTAAATTTTCTCGTCGTTAAGCACCTTGCGGGGGTTAACGTTAACCAACACGTCACCGTAATCAGTTGAAATTTCCTCACTGATAAATTCGTGAACGTCCGCAAGCTGTGGTGTTCGGCTAAACTGACTGTGGGCATCCGTTGCAATAAAATCCGCCTGATATGAGGATAAAATTTCCATTGATTTTTTCATAACCCTTCTTCCGAAGGCACCCTTTATGCTTCCGCGGTTTATCTGAAGCAAAGCACCTAAATCCTTCATTCTGTAGACTGCCTCGCTCTGCTCGTTAACAAAACCGTAACGCTCAGGATGAGCCACAATGGGAATGCAACCCTCTGCAAGAATTTGTTGCAATTTCCTGTATGCAACGTCCGCTCTTTCATTCATATCAAATTCAACAAGCATATATCTTGAATCGTTCAGGGTTATAAGCTTACCCTGATGAAGCATTTCAAGAAAGCCTGCGGCTAAAAAAACCTCTTGCCCATGGTATATGCTTAATTCAATATTTCTTTTTTCAAGCTCTTGCTTCAGGGCGCGTACGTCGTCCTCAAGGGACAGACTCCAATAATTGCGGAAGCTACCCGGAATATTGCAATGGGGTGTGGCAATAATACCCTTTATTCCTGAGGATACCGCAAGCTGTGCCATTTCAATGGCATCGCTCATATTACCGGCTCCGTCATCCAAAGCGGGAAGAATATGACAATGTATATCAATCAATCGGAGTACCTCCCATCAAAAATAAATATACTATCCGACAATAACCTATATTAAATCATCTTATTATACAATATTTAATGCCAAAAAATCAATACATTTGTGTATATTTCAGGACTTCACAAGCTGTTAAATTTTTACTTGACAGCGCTTTATATTTTATGTTACTATGAATTAGAACATTTGTTCTAAAAGTAGGTGTATTTTTACGGAAAAATATGTAATAATTTATTTTTTAGTGATATCTCTGGTAACTGTAATCATTACCGTTTATGATAAAAAGGCGGCAAAAAAATTCCCCAAAAACCGCATCCCTGAAAAGGTGCTTTTTGCCCTTGCAATAGCGGGTGGAAGTCTTGCGGAATTTATCACGATGCTGAAAATCCGCCACAAAACAAAGCATATTAAATTTATGGTGGGTTTGCCCGTAATTTTCGGGCTACAGGTTGCCGTAATTATATTGATTTTAAAGTTTTTTATTTTGTAATTTAACAGTTGAATTTTAAAGGCAGGTGATACCGTGGCAGACCGCAATACGAGAGTACAATTTTTAAAGGGCGTTGGTGAAGCAAGGGCAAAAACCCTTGCAAAACAAGGGATTTTCAGCGTTGATGACGTTCTGAGAAATTATCCTCGTGCATACGAGGATTGGAACAATATCACCCCAATGAAGGACGCAAAAATCGGTGATAACGTGTGCTTTAAGGCGGTTGTTGCGGAAAATCCTCAGTTAGTTCGTGTAAATGGCGGCAAGTTCTTAGTCAAGACCGCCATTGCCGACGGAACCGACTATATGCACATAGTTTTTTTCAACAATAAGTTCGTAAAGGACCAGCTTAAAGAGGACGAGGAATACCTGTTCTTCGGTAAAGTGACCGAGGATAAATATCATGCGAAAACCATGCTTTCCCCAAGGTTTGAAAAGTCTCCCGACAGGCAACGTATACGTCCTATTTACAAGGCAACAGCCGCACTTCCGTCAAAAACCACCGAGCGTATTACAGAGGCGGCAATTAAGCAAACAAAGGGGCAATTGCAGGACTTTATACCCACATACATCATTGAAAAATATAAGCTTATGGGCTTCGAGGAGGCTATTGGTAGCGTCCATTTTCCCGATAGTGAAAAGGCTCTGAATCTTGCGAAGCGAAGATTAATTTTTGAGGAGCTTTTGCTTCTTCAGATGGGTCTTTTAGGCGAAAAATCCTCGGGCGTATGCCGTATTGCACCCCCTATAAGCAGGGATTTTACCGATGATTTTTACGACTCCCTGCCCTTCGAGCCTACAAACGCCCAGAAACGAGCCGTTTCGGAGGCAATTGAAGATATGAAAAAGCCGAAAGCTATGAACAGGCTTCTGCAGGGTGACGTTGGCTCAGGTAAAACCGCAGTTGCCGCCGCACTTATGTATAACGTACGCCGAAACGGTTTTCAGAGTGCACTTATGGCACCCACTGAGGTTTTGGCAAATCAGCACTATAAAACACTTGTTAATTTCTTTGGCGAGGACGTAAGAATCGAGCTTCTTACAGGCTCAGTAACCGCCGCAAACAAGCGTAAAATACATGAACGCCTTGCAAATGGCGAAAGCCACGTGGTTGTGGGTACCCACGCCATTATTCAAAACGACGTTACCTTCAAAAATCTCGGGCTTGTAATAACCGACGAGCAACACCGCTTCGGCGTTAATCAAAGGGCGGATTTATCCGCTAAGGGTGAGAATCCCCACACCCTTGTTATGTCCGCTACGCCCATTCCCCGTACCTTGGCAATGATGATTTACGGTGACCTTGATATTTCGGTTCTCGACGAGCTTCCCAAGGGCAGACAACCCATTAAAACCTACTGTGTGCCCACAAATTACCACGAAAGAATCTATAAATTTTTAAGAAAAAATATTGCCGAGGGGCATCAGGCATACATCGTTTGCCCCCTTGTTGAGGAAAGCGAAAGTGACCTTGTACCTGCTACGGAATATTATGATTATCTGAAAAGTACCTATTTTGCAGACTGCACCCTCGGACTTTTACACGGTCAGATGAAGCCTAAGCAAAAGGACGAGGTAATGAAGCGTTTTTATGACGGTGAAATTGATTTACTCGTATCAACGGTGGTTATTGAGGTAGGTGTTGACGTACCCAATGCAACGGTTATGGTTATTGAAAATGCCGAGCGCTTCGGTCTTTCACAGCTTCATCAGTTAAGAGGACGAATCGGCAGAGGCACGGCTGAAAGCACCTGTGTGCTTTTATCAGATGCTCAGAACGACGAAGCAAAGGAGCGTTTTGACATTATGTGCAAAACCACCGACGGCTTTGAAATTGCAAAGAAAGACCTTGAATTACGTGGTCCCGGTGACTTTTTCGGCTCACGTCAGCACGGTCTTCCCGATATGCGTGTTGCAAACCTTATGACGGACACCCGTATCCTTTATGAAGCACAAAAAAGTGCCAAGGAAATCATTGACGGCACGGTAAAAATAAGTGATGACGAAAGAAAGGCACTTCAGACTGAAGTCGACAAGCTTTTCCGTAGGGTCAGCAGAAATTAAAGCATAAAAATACCGCTTGACTGTTTCGGTCAAGCGGTTAATTTTTATTCAGTTACAACGCCCTTTTTAAGGATAATGTTTGCATAAAGTGCCATTTCGCTTGTGGCAATAATTGCATAGGCGGTTTTTGCTCTGTCATAGAAAGCAAATCTTTCAATCTGTGACATCTGAGTTTCGCCGTTGTGCTTGTTAACGATTTCCTGATACTCTGCCCAGATTGTGGGTGTGGGGTCGCCGTTTGTGGTCTGCATAAGCATTACGGGGCTATCAACGTAGGTATCAAGGGGCATAAGCTTTAATATAGCGTCAAGAAGATCGGGACCGTTGTGACCGTCACAACGGATAAGCCTCTGTGCATTTGATGCAGCAGGGAAATTGCCGTCACCGATAATAATTTCATCACCGTGACCCATTTCGTCAAGAATTTTAAGAAGCTCGGGTGAAATAATGTTGGGAATACCTTTTAACATAAGTGAACACTCCTTGTGTATTATTTTTTAAGTTGTCTTATATCCTCGCCCATAAACTCAATAACCTCAAAAGAGTTAAGTCTTGAAACCACTCTTTGTCCGTAGCGTTTTTCAAGCTCATCGACGGAAAGATTTGATATTATAATCATAGGCTTACCTGAAAGAATAGCGTTATTTATAAGCTCGTTAATGGTAGCCTTTGAAAACTCCGTGCTGAATTCTGCACCTAAGTCGTCAATAATCATAAGGTCGCATTTTTCAATTTCTTCCTCAAGGCTATCGGCACTTCTGCCAAAACGCTCCTTCTCCAACTGCTTTGTAACAGATGAAGCCGTGTTGTAATAAACGCTATAGCCCTTTGAGGTTACCTTGTTAAGCACTGCAAGGGCAAGGTGAGTTTTGCCAAGACCCGTGCCGCCACTGAAAAAGAAGCTGTTTGTGTACGGTGTAAAGTTTTCGGAATATGCCTTGAGCATTTCAAAGCAGCCACGCATATATTCACGGGGTGAAAAGCCGTACTGAGGGTCCTTTATTTCACTATAATACTTGACGTCGAAGGTATCAAAGGTGGAGCGTGCAAGCATGGGACTGCAGGAAAGCTCCCCTATTGACAACTGCTGTAAAAGCTGAAGATGACAGCTACAAAGCTTACCGTTATGGAAGCCCGAGTCGTTACAGATTTTACAGGAATAGGGTGTGTCGAGATAATCCTCGGGATAACCCGCCTCTTTAATAAGAAGACGCTTTTTCTCCTGAGCCTGTAGATTTCTTTTTGCAATTTCACCTATATCCGTCTTTTTACCCTCTGCACCCACGCTTTTTATAACCTCAAGGGCGGCGTTTTTCATCTCATTTTCAATTTCGATGAGCTGAGGATTCTTAACAATGAACTCCTTGCGACGCATAGATGCAAGTCTTTCGGCTCTGTCACGACGGTTTTTAAGCTCGTTTTCGGCTCTTAAGTATATAATTTCGGAAAATTTCATTCATTCTCCTCCTTTGTGGCATAGCGCTTAGCCCAATCAAGGACACTGCTCCTGCCAACCTTTTCGGTGTCATAAGATTTTTTAACTTCCTTGGGAACAGATTTCTTTTGCTGCTCCTGAACCTGAATGGGGTCCTTGAACCCTGAATTCACCCATTTTTTAAGTAATTTATTAGCGTCTGCCAATACGTCGTTAGCTTCCTCAAGCGCAAAGCCTATAAGCTCTGCCGAGCAATCCCATTCCCCTACCCATTGATAGAGATATTTTGAAATTCTCGGTGACGGGGCTTCACTTGCAAAGCCTGTCCTACCCTTTAATTCGTTATAAACCTTTTTGGCTTTTTCAAGCAAAAGCAATTCTGCCTCTACCTCTTCAAGGGTGTCAATTCCCCTTTTAGCCCAATCCTCGGCTCTGCTTTTAATAGCAGCTGAGGATGTTTTATTTTCACACTTCTGATGTTGAAGAAGGGTGATAATAACCTCGGGCGGGAAGCCGAAATAGTCGTAAATCATTACAATAAGGGCTTGTGTGTCGTAACCGAAGGTGCCGAGAATAGTCTGAGCCTCGTTGCATATAAAGGTAAGCTCCGGTTCTTCGGAAAGTCTCAAAGCAATCTCCCTCTGAGTCGGCCTTTTAACGGGCAAGGAACGGAGATTGGTCTTTTGTTTTTTTATTTCAACAGTCGTTTCCTCGGTTATTTCAAGGGTTTTGGCGTTACCTACTGCAGTTTTGGCGGCAATTTCGTCGAATTTGTCATCAACTGAAATTATCCCGTTACTTTCCCAATAAGAAAGGCAGTCCTTAACGTCCTCAACTGCAAGGCCCGTACACATCGAAATCTGGTTTGCATCAGCCGAACCGTCGGGATTTCTTAAAATAAAAAGCAAAACCTTAAAGCTTGCAGCAGGTGCAAGCTTTAAGAATTTATCTATCACGTCTGTCGGAACGGCAACTGCGCCGTTAATATAATCACATTTTAGCTTAATCATTTTATTCGGGGAATTTAGCAATAACGCCCACGGACCTGCCGTTAACGTATTGAGAAATACCTTTCATATCAATATCTTTAGAAAGAGTACGACCTGCAATAATGTAGCCCTCTTTTTCTGCAAGGCAAATTGCATTTGCGCTTTCATTCTGAGTACCGCCGAAGGAACGTGCCCACGCAAGGTTTCCGTACTTATCAAATGAAGCAATAACCATATCGTCGCCACCACGGGTTGTAATGCCCTTAAGGTCACGGGATGAGGAGTTGGATTTGCCTACAGCAATGTACGTTCCGTCTTCTTTTTCAACAACCGCCACAAGGTCGTCGTCATACTGACCTCTGAAGGGCTTTATAAACTCTCTGTTAAGGTCACTGTCATACTTGATAATATAAGCATCGTCGCCGCCACGTGAAGCCACGTCACCAACGAATGCACTATCCACGTTACCTGAATCGGAGGAGTTGGATTTACCTACAACCACAACGCCACCGTTTTTACAAGCGGTAATACCCTTGAAGGATTCAATTCCCCTACCGGAAATAGGTGCAACACCTACAAATTTACCACTTGAGTTGAATTTTACAACGCCACCGTCTGAAGAGCCGAGACCCTCAAACACTTCGCCTGAGTAGAAGTTACCCACAGCAAAAATATTACCGTCCGTACCCTCAACTACACCGTTGAAATAATCCTTATTGCCGCCAATAATATTTTTCCATACAAGATTGCCTTCGGAATCATATTTAACAATACAAGCGGCTGACTCTAATTCATTTTTGCCAAAGCCCTTTGCATCATAGTCATTGTTACCAACCGTACCGACTGCCACAATACCACCGTCGGAGGTCTTAGTGCCGCCGTTGAAAAGGTCAACAGTCGATGAACCGAAAACCTTATGCCAGATTTCATTACCGTCCTTATCAAATTTAAAGACCGCTCCGTCATAGTAGCCCCTGCCGTTAACACCGCCTACGTTTTTACCGTAGCCCACAGCATAGAAGGTTCCGTCATCATTTGTAAGAATATCCATTATCTGCAGAGTACCACGTCTGTGACCAATAGCCTTCTGCCATTTGATATTGCCGGACTTGTCGTACTTAACCAATACGGTATAAGGTGCTGCATAGCCCAGGCTTTCGAATTCCTTGAACTGACCGTCCTTGGAGTTTGTAACGTTAGCGGCAATATAGTTACCGTCTTTATCTGTTTCAATGCTTGAGAAATAGTCCTCGGCTGTACCACCGAGAGAAGCCTTCCAATCAATAGCCGCAGGTTCAACTGCAACGGGGTTGCTTGTAATTTCAACAATGGTTGTAAAAACGTTACCTGCGTTATCAACGGCTGTATTACCCTGACCGTCGGTAACCGCAACAGCAGTAGTACCTAAAACAACCTTATCACCATCCGCCTTGTTGGGGTCCTGCTTTATAATTTCCTGCTTTGTAACGTTTTCGCCCTTACTGTTAGTTACCTGCTCACCCTTTTCGTTGGTAACCTTAACGTTCAGCGTTATCTCGTGCTCTTTATAAACGGCAGTTGTAACATTATTGCCGTCTGCATCGGTTACGATTGAACCGTTAGCATCAGTAACGTTTACGTATTCGGTTTCTGCAACGTACGTCATAGGTACACCGTTTTCATCAGTAACAGCAACACCGTTTTCATCAGTAACAACAAATATACCGGGGTCGGTTGTTTCTTTTTGCTTATCCTTAAGATTTTTGAAAACAATACCACCCACAACACCTAATACAACCAAAACTGCACAGGCAATGGGGATAATTATTACAAGCTTTTTCTTAGGGCTGTTATCAGTTGTCTGAGGCTTAACAGGAGTCGCATCAGTTTTGGCTTCTTCTTTAACCACAGGGGGTGCTGATACCTTTTTATTCACCAATGGAGGTGGTGCTACCGCCTTTTTCTCTTCTTTGGGCGTAACGTTTTTCTTTTCGTCCATTTATATGACCTCCGTATAGAGTTATTATCATCCATATCTCACTTCACGTATGAAAACTAAAAACAATCATACACATTTTATATTATCACAACATTTCTGATTTTTCAATCTAAAAAAAATAATATAACATATTACATAAGAAACGGGCTTGTCTATTATCTAATATCAATAATTTTTACATTTTACTCAAAAAAATCATTGAAACGGCGAAAATTATGTGATAAAATACCAAACATAGCACCTTATATACTATATTTATAGTGCGCAGGTGCACTAAAATTTGTCAAAACCATAGCGGTCCCACCGCTATCAGGGAGGAATTTTTTTGAAATCGTACACTCAAGACAACATCCGTAACGTAGTTATTGCAGGTCACGGTAGCCGTGGTAAAACAACCCTTTCAGAAGCAATGCTTTATCTTGCAGGCGCATCTGACAGACTCGGTAAGGTTGCAGACGGCAATACCGTTCTCGACTTCGACGCAGAAGAGAAAAAAAGAAAGGTTTCAGTTTCTTCAGCAGTTGCAAACTTCGAATGGAGAAACAGAAAGGTTAATATAATCGACACTCCCGGTCTTTTCGACTTTGAGGGTGCAAGAGCAGAGGGTATCCGTGCAGCAGAAACCGCAATCATCGTGCTTTCATCAGGTCACGCTGTTGACGTTGGTGCAGAAAAGGCTTTACGTGTTGCAGGCAGAAACCAGATGGCAAAATTCATCGCAGTTTCAAAATGTGATGGTGAAGACCGTGACTTCTACAAGACTCTTAATGCTTTAAAAGAAAAATACGGCACTGCAATCTGTCCCGTTGTTATCCCCTACATAATCGGCGGCAAGGTTGACTGCTACGTTAACTTCCTTCAGAACAAGGCATTCAAATACGACAACGGCAAGGCTACTGAGGTTGCAATGCCCGCAGATGCAATTATCGACGATATTCACGCCGCATTCACTGAGGCTGTTGCTTCAGGTGACGACGAGCTTATGATGAAATTCTTCGAGGGTGAGGAGTTCACCCACGATGAAATCGTATTCGGTCTTTCACAGGGCGTTAAGGACGGTACCGTTGTTCCCGTATACGCTTGTTCAGGTCTTACAACCGACGCTGTTGACCTTCTTATGAACGGTATCACAAAGCTCGCTCCTGCTCCCAAGGGTGAGGACGGCATCGAATGTGATGAAAATAAACCCCTTGCAGCTATCTGCTTCAAAACAGTTTCCGACCCCTTCGTTGGCAAAATGTCCTTCTTCAAGGTTGTTTCAGGTAAAATCACACCTGCTACCAAGGCTTACAATGCACGTACCGAAGAGGAAGAGAAAATGGGTAAAATCGTTTTCGTTAAGGGTGCAAAGCAGGAAGAAGCTGCCGAAATCGTTGCAGGTGACATCGGTGTTGTTACAAAGCTCAGTGGCTTTAAAACAGGCGACACAATGTGCGATGCAAAGAACCCTGTTGAGCTTGCAGGAGTTGATTACCCCAACGCTTGCTACTCAATGGCAGTAAAGGTTGTTAAGAAGGGCGAAGAAGATAAGGTTGCCTCAGGTCTTAACAAGCTCGCCGAGGAAGACGGCTGTATGGCATTCTATACCAATAAAGAAACTAAGGAGCAGGTTGTATCAGGTCTTGGTGACCAGCATCTTGAAACTATAGTTTCCAAGCTTAAAAACAAATACGGTGTTGAGGTTGAGCTTGCCGCTCCCCGTGTTGCTTACAGAGAAACAATCCGTAAGGTTGTTGATAAACAGGGACGTCATAAAAAGCAGTCCGGCGGTCATGGTCAGTTTGGTGACGTATTTATTCGTTTCGAGCCCTATTCAGGCGAAGAAGAGTTCGTATTTACCGCTGATGAGGTTGTTGGCGGTGCAGTTCCCAAGAACTTCTTCCCCGCAGTTGAAAAAGGCTTACGTGAATGTGTAGCAGGCGGTCTTATAGCAGGCTACCCCATGGTTGGCATCAAGGCTTGTCTTCACGACGGCTCTTACCACCCTGTTGACTCCTCTGAAATGGCATTCAAAATGGCTGCCCGTGTAGCATTCAAGGCAGCTATTCCCGAGGCTAAGCCCACAATTCTTGAGCCCATCGGCACTCTTCGTGCATATATCCCCGACGATAACCTCGGTGATATCCTTGGTGACGTTAACAAGCGTCGAGGCAGAGTTTTAGGTATGGGTCCCGCCGAGGAAACCAAAACTCAGGAACTTGTTGCAGAGGTTCCCATGGCAGAGATGAGCGACTTTGCAATTGCACTTCGTTCAGTAACTGCAGGACGCGGCTACTTCACACTTGAATTTGCACGTTATGAGGACGCTCCCTCAAATATTGCAGAAAAGGTTATTGCAGACGCAAAGCTCGAGGATGACGATGAATAATTAGCAAAAACCTCTTGCTTCGGCAAGAGGTTTTCTTTTTGTTCCACGTGAAACACAATTAAATTTTGCATTCTTCCCCCTTGAACAATAATATGTATTATGATATAATTACTTTATGTGTAAACAAATCTCATTTTAAGGAGAACGACTATGGATTTAAAACAAAAAGCCACAGACGGTGTTTCCAAGCTTAAAACCTATTGGAAAACACCCATGGCAGGGCGTTTTATGCCCTTTAAGGAAATTGCCGCGTATTCAGGCGGCGGTATCGGTGCCTATATGATTATCACTATGGGTTCTGCTTGTTTGCTTTCATCAAACAATGTTTTGCTTTCAAGCACATTGGGTGTTGACCCCACAGATATGTACATTATGTACGTTATTGCAGTTCTTGCAAATATCCCTCTTACAGGTATCCGTGCCAATATTGTTGACAACACCCGCAAAAAAGCCGGTAAATACAGACCCTATATTGTAACAATGGCTCTTCCTGCCGCAATTATTTGTACTACTCTGGTCTGGTTCCCGTATAATGCACTTAACGGACCCTTCGGTGACATAACACTGTTCGGTGAATCCCTTGCCTACATAATCAAGTGTGCAATTATAATGCTGCTGAACTTAGGCTTGCATTTCTTCTATTACTTCTTCTACGACGCATACGAAAACCTTATTCACGTTCTTTCACCAAACTCACAGGAACGTGCAGACGTTGCATCCATCAAGAGCGTTGTTTATTCCTTTGCTCCCACTATCGTAAACCTTTTCACTCCCCTTATTGCTAAACACATTTTCCATTCAAATATGACGGATATCCGTGTTTACAGATTCCTTTATCCTATTCTCACCATCGGTGGTCTTCTCCTTTGTATCATTGTATACAAGCATACAGAAGAAAAAATTGTTCAGGCTAAATCCCACGTTGTACAGATTAAGTTTATCGACGCACTCAGAGCCGTTGCAAAAAACAAATATTTCTGGATTATTTCCCTTGCAGGCTGGATAGGCTTCCTTGAAGCATCATACGGTAATATTATGTACTGGATTTACAACTACGGCGGTGGTTGTTCAGGTGATGCATACGGTATTGTTGTTACGGTTTACGGTAACGCTTCACTCTGGGGTATGCTTGCAGCACCCTTCTGTATTCGTAAATGGGGTAAAAAATCCGTTCTTGTTGTTACGAATCTCTTTAACGTATTGTTCATCCTTATGATGTTATTATTCGTCAAGGATGTTACTGCAGATATTACCATCTGGCTTATTATGGGTTGCTTGTATCTTAATGCACTTATGGGCTCCTTTGCTCATATTCTCAACCCCTCAATTCAGGCAGATATCCGTGACTATCAGCAGTACAAAACAGGCGAACGTATTGACGGTATGTTTTCAGCCGTTGCTACAATCGGTACTGTGTTAAACCTTCTTTTCTCATTCGTTCTTCCTGTAGTTTACGAAGAAGGCGGTATTACCAAGAAAAATGCTTTGGAGGTTACCTCCAACCCCGAAATTCTTAATCGTATGTTGGGTGACGGCAAAACAGTCGGTGAGCTTCTTAATGAACAGCTTGCAGCCGGTCAGGATAACTTCAACAACGCTTATTCCGCACTTTATGACCCGGAAATATTAGGAAACCTTATAAAAGTACTTATCGTTCTCTCTGCTTTCGGTGCTTTACTCAATGTTATTCCCTATATCTGGTATGACTTCAACGAAAGAAAGCAAAAGGCAGTTATCCGTATCCTTAAAATTCGTGCTATGTTTGAGGACTACGGCAACGGCACTCTTAAAGACAGAGATTTGGTTGAATCTCTTGAGCTTATCCGCAAATCAAGAGAAATGGTTGCAGCAGAGCCCAAGACTCTTGATAAAAAATCATACAAATCCTTAAAGGATAAAGAAGCAAGAAAGCTTGCTAAGAAGCAGTACCTTGCAGATAAAGAGTTCAATGAGGAAATCGAAATTGCTAAGCTCGTTTGCGAAGAATTGGATAAATTCGATACTGTTCCCTTCCAGAAGCAGGTTGAAGCAAGCACAGTAATTTTCGAAAACGGTCTTTCCGGTCTTCTTGCAATGAATATTGAAGAAGAAAAGGCAGTCCTTCAGAAGGTTAAGAAATTACCCAAGGCAACTAAGGACGAAAAGGAAACCCGCAAGGCACTTATTGAAATTCAAAGACAGAAGGTATTCGCTTGCAAAGAAATTGCCAAAAACTTCAGCAACGGCGAAAACTTCTCACATCCCGATTATACTCTTTTACAGAAGAGCTACGATAAAGAGGATATGATTGAAAAACGCCTTAACTTCTTTACCGCTGAATTAAGAAAAGCAAAGAAAAAGGCTAACGACAAAAAGATAAAAGAAATTAACCTTAAAATTGCTGCATTAAAAACAGAGCTCAAAGAAACTGCCGAAGTATCTAAGGTTATCTCGGACGCACAGGCAAACTTCAACAGAGCTGCAAAGCCCTTCCTTGATGCAGAAAAGCTTCTTATACAGAAAGAAAACTATTCGCACCTTGATGAAATTGAGTTACTTTACAAGGATGCAAAAATCCGTGACGATAAAGCACTTGAAAAAGAGCGTGTAGAAAGAGAAAGAAAAGCCGCCGCCGAAAAAGCCGAGAATGAAAGAATCAAAGCTCAGAAGGCAGCCGCAAAGAAAGCAAAAAAAGAAGCTAAGGAAAAGGCTAAAGCGAAGAAATAATTCAAAAACCGTCTGACAGAGGTCAGGCGGTTTTTTAAATTCGTAATTCATAATTCGTAATGCAAAATTTCGGGGATACTTCGCTTTCGATTGTGAATTAAGTTAATGAAGAGCGGTAGCAATGCCTTCCTGCCGCTTGCGGGAGGAAGGGGGACCACCTTGATATAAAATTGTTGTATCAAACATTAACAAGCGTGAAAACAAACTATATTTTAAAAATAAGTTGGTCGGAGTGGTGGAAGGTCAGGTTTAGTTTGGTTTATAAATAAAGCTTCAGGACCCTCCACCGTCTGACGACGGTCCCCCTCCCTCCTTGCGCAGGGAGGCGAGGCTTCGCATTACTTTTATTTAATTATATAATCGGCACGAAGTGCCCCGAAACTTGCCACTTGCCACTTGCCATTTGCAACTTGCAACTTTATAATCGGCTTGCCCCTTAACTCCTCACTCCTCATTCCTCACTAACATTGTTCCACGTGGAACAAAATCTGTGTTTTACAACACTTGTTGTATATTTTGTTGTTTTTATATCACCCGACGAAAACTTTGTGGCGTTTTGCCGCAAAGTTTTCAATTTATTCACAGATTATTAATTATTAAATATGTTTTATATGTTATAATCCATTCGTACTTGGAAAGGGAGCCGCACCCGAGTACTTGTACTTAGCTTTCGTTAAGGAAGCTAACCCCTCCTCAAGTAAACCCTTGGCACAGAGTGTTATACTTTGTGTCGGAAATGCACCGACTGTCCCCTCAGTTGGTGCATTTTCCTTTTATAAGAATTTAATGAATAATTCTTTCATATAAGCCAATAATTAAAACAACAAGCAAAAGGAGTTTTAATTATGGACGAAAAAAATAATAACCTCTCCCCTAATCACGACACAAAACCCCCAAAAAAATCATTAAAGGATATTTTATTCATCAAAAGCCTCAGACCTAAAATGCCCAAAATGAACGGAATAAAAATCGCTTATGCCTTGGCAATTCTTTTAGCTATTGGCGGCGCACTTAGTGCAAGGCTGACGGCAAATAAGGCAATTAACGATATTAACGTAACCTTCCCACAGGAAAGCTACACCTTACCCACGCCCACACTCACCTACACCGAAGCCGAAGAGCCTGACTTTGAGGTTCGGCAGAATTTAACGGACGTACCCGATGAAAGATACGAAACCGAAACTGAAGCACCTACAACAACTATTCCTCAAACCACCATAAAACCCACGGAATATGCAGAGCCCTTTACTAATAGCTTCACTCTGCCCCTTGGAACGGATATCAGCAAGGATTATAATCCTAACACACCCGTATACAATAAAACAATGGGTGACTGGCGTACCCACCCCGCCGTTGATTTTTCGGGTGACAGCGGTGCACAGGTTAAATCCATAGCCACAGGCAAGGTAGTTAAAATTTATGACGACGCCCTGTACGGAACAGTGGTTGAAATAGACCACGGCAACGAGCTTATTGCAAGGTACTGCGGAATTAATAAGGAAACCCTTGAAATAAAAGAAAACAATTCCGTAAAAGCAGGTGCATTAATAGGGTATTTAGGCGAAATCCCTTGCGAGAAGGATGAAATAAGCCACCTGCATTTTGAAATTATTTATCAAGGAAAAAACACCGACCCCATGGCGATAATGGGAAGGTAGTAGTAGTATAACGATTCTAAATCATCCACCGTAGGGGCTATGGCTTGCCCAGCCCGAAAAGACAAAGTTGACCATAAACTAAAACGGGTCAGGCGAGCCTGACCCCTACAGTAATTTATTGTTTTCAGAAACTTATTTTGCTTTGGCAAAATATATCGAATAAATCGCAAGATTTATATATCGAACCGCTGAGGTAACGTGCATCTTTTGAGTTAGTGAATTAGGGCAGTTTGCCTACCTTACTTGCGGGACGGATGGATCCGTCCCTTACGGGGGGATATCGTACTATCATACTGAAGAAAAGAGGTAAGAGAACTACCCACCACCGCTTATATAATTTATTTATACAATGACTGATTGGGACTCTCCACCGCTCCGTCGAATTAAACCCCAAATTAAATATATCACTCGCTTGAAAATAAATACATTAAACAACTTGACAAATGGCGGTCAACCACTTGCGGTGCCCAAAATTGTTTGCTCGTTATTCACTTCGCACAATTTTGACCGCTACGCCAACTCACACTCCCTGCATCGTCCACAGGACGCGGTCGTGTTCCTTGCCCTCTCTCCTTACGCAGAGAGGTTGGGCTTCGCATTACAACAACTCTATCTTATAATCGGCTTTGCCCCTTAACTTGCCACTTGCCATTTGCAACTTGCAACTTTAAAATTCGGAAGCGAAGCTTCCCCGAAATTTTGCATTACGAATTATGAATTACGCATTCGTAACCGACCGCTACCGTTCGCTACCGACCGCTAACGATGGCAGCCGATATAGATATAGA
>JAFYLQ010000034.1 GCA_017550105.1 Clostridia bacterium
ACAGGCGTCTACAGTATGAGCGACCTTGTGAATGAATAAAAAACAAATGACTGTAGGGGTCAGGCTTGCCTGACCCGTTTTATTTTGTTATGAAATTAATCCTTTCGGGCTGGGCAAGCCACAGCCCCTACGATGGTGGTTTCTGAAACTTTATTTATAAACCAAACTAAACTTGACCTTCCACCACTCCGACCAACTAAATTTTATAAAGATTTTTTATTTTCACGCTTGAAAATGTGTTGATACAACAATTATATTTCAAGGTGGTCCCCCTTCCTCCCGCAAGCGGCAGGAAGGCTGAGCTACCGCTCCTCATCAACTTAGTATAATTTCGGCGAAGACCCTCAATTATTCATTATTCAATATTCATCATTCATTATTCACTAAAAAACCGCCTGACCTTTCGGTCAAGCGGTTTTTATCTTAGTATGCTTTACCCCAATATACGAGGTGCTTTGCGGGTTTGCCGCAGCAGATACATTTATCGGAGATTTCTTCCTGATTAAAGGGAATACAACGTGAGCCAACGCCTGTAAGCTCCTTAACCTTATCCTCGCATTCCTCTTCGCCACACCACATAGCCTTAACGAAGCCGTCACCGTTTGCTTCAAGCATTTTGCTGATTTCGTTAATATCGGTGCAGGTGTAGGTACGCTTCTTAACGTTTTCAAGGGCTTTGTCATAAATAGCCTGAGCGTAAGCGTCAAGAGTCTCCTGAATGCTCTGCTCAAGGTTGTCAAGAGAAACGAAAATCTTTTCTCTGTTGTCACGTCTTACAAGAACACACTGGTTGTTCTCGATGTCCTTAGGTCCGATTTCAAGACGAAGCGGAACACCCTTCATCTCGTACTCGGCAAACTTCCAGCCTGCGGAGTTAGAGGAATCGTCAACCTTAACACGGAAAGCGCTTGAAAGTCTTTCTTTAAGCTCGTAAGCCTTGTCAAGCACACCTTCCTTATGCTGTGCAATGGGAAGAATAACAACCTGAATGGGTGCCACTGCGGGAGGAAGCACAAGACCGTTGTTATCACCGTGTGACATAATGATTGCACCGATAAGTCTTGTAGTACAACCCCAAGAGGTCTGATGAACGTGCCTTAATTTATTCTCCTTGTCGGTGTAGGTCATATCAAATGCCTTTGCGAAGCCGTCACCGAAGTAGTGAGATGTAGCCGCCTGCAATGCCTTACCGTCGTGCATAAGCGCCTCAATACAGTATGTAGAAACCGCACCTGCAAACTTGTCGCTCTCGGTCTTAACACCCCTTACAACGGGCATACAGAGTGCCTTTTCGCACATATCGGCGTATACGTTGAGCATACGCTCTGTTTCCTCAATAGCCTCCTCAGCGGTTGCGTGAACTGTGTGACCCTCCTGCCATAAGAACTCACGGGTTCTGAGGAAGGGTCTTGTGGTTTTTTCCCAACGAACAACGCTGCACCACTGGTTATAAAGCTTGGGAAGGTCACGATGTGACTGAATAATTTTAGCGTAATGCTCACAGAAAAGTGTTTCTGAAGTGGGTCTTACGCAAAGTCTTTCTTCAAGCTCGTTGCTACCGCCGTGTGTAACCCAGGCAACCTCGGGAGCGAAGCCCTCAACGTGATCCTTCTCCTTCTGTAAAAGGCTTTCGGGAATGAACATGGGCATATAAACGTTCTCGTGACCTGTTCTTTTGAACTCGGTGTCAAGAATTTTCTGAATATTTTCCCAAATAGCGTAGCCGTAGGGTCTTATAATCATACAACCCTTAACGCTTGAATAGTCAACAAGGTCGGCTTTTTTAACAACGTCTGTGTACCATTGGGCGAAGTCAACTTCCATAGAAGTTATGGCTTCAACCATTTTTTTCTGTTCTGCCATTAATACATCCTCTATCTTTCAATTATTCCAAATGTTTAGCGAAATCACCAACGGTTTCAATACCTTCAAGGTCCTCGTCGGAAATCTCCCTTTCAAAGGCATCCTCAAGGCTCATACAAAGGTCGGCAATGTCGAGCTCGTCAAAGCCAAGGTCATAAGCTAAATGAGTGTCGGGAGTGATTTCGTCCTCGTCAATTTCAAATTCTTCACAGATTATTTGTTTGATTTTTTCGTATGGCATAAAATAAACATCTCCATAAGAATTAAAATTAAATATATAACTTATAAATTGTATAAATTTTAATACCCTTTGTCAATAGGTTTTACAAAATCATTTGCTGATATGATTATATGTAGGGTAAAATTTATTATTCTTTAATTTTTAAACAGAGCCTTATAAGCCCTTGCAAGCTGAGGAGAAAGCAGACTGTACAAAAGCACGTTTGCACCTGCCTTTATAGCGTTAAAGGCAACACAAATCCAAAGAAAATCACGGGCAAATTGTGCCGCAGGCATACCCATAAAGGCGGAAGCCTGCCAGATATTCATCGGTATCATAACCGCAATAACGCCAAGAACACCGCAAAGGGCGGACAAAACACGTAAAGCAAGGCTTTTAAGACCCTTGGTGCCCTTTATTTTCTTTTTGAAAAGCGAAACAATAATAATCAGAAGCCCCGATGACAATAAATGCATAAGGCAACCCACAAGGCTACTTGCGGAGCTTACGGTTGTAGCCTGAATAACACATACCACAAGCAGGGACACCAATGCATACACAGGTCCGAAAAGCCACGAGCAGATAAGAAGCGGAACGTCGGCAAACTCCATTTCATAAAATGCCGCCGCAGGGAAAATTGGGAACCTGATAAAAAACATAAGCACAATTGAAAGTGCCGCAAGCACTGCAGACGTGGTGAGTCTTTGAAGCTTTTGCTTTGTGGAAAATTTCTTTTTCATAAATAGTACCTCTTAATAAAAAAATCGCCCCAAAAACTCAGGGCGATAAAAAGCAAAACACAAATAAAGTGAAATCTTCTTTCATCCGGACTATACCGTCGGTACGGGAATTGCACCCGTTCAGCCAAAAGGCTCGCAGACTTTTACTGCCGGTGGGGAATCACACCCCGCCCTGAAGTTTTTCAACACTACTATAATATCACCATATTAAAATTTGTCAACACATATTACGTACAAAAATTAAATTACGTTATCTCTGCGGCTTTGGGGTGCGGTTAAATCCACAAAATAACAGCAGGATAAAAGGCGGTCGTACACTCGGTCACCAAGGTAATCGCAAAGCTCCTTACGTGGCAGGTTGGTTGTAATAACCGTTGAAAGCCCCTCGGAATAGCGGTAATCAATTATATTCAGATACATTGCCTGTATACGTCCCAATTCGTGGTGAAGGGTACCCACGTCGTCAATTACAAGTAGCTTTTCGGCACATTTGAACTCGTTGGCTGGGCTATCCACCCTGCGATAATTAAAATTATCATAATAAATAGCAAACAAATCCGATTCGGTAATAAACTTACAGGGTGATGAAACGGGAGTATGCCATTTTAATGAAAATCCCCTGTCACGCTCGGACACAAGCTTGTTTATTGTTTCATCACTAACGGGGTACTGAGCGTTAAATTCCTTAATAACCGCACAGGCAACGTAGGTTTTGCCACTGCCACGGGTTCCTATGAGCACAAGACCGTCCTTTTTATCATCCTCGATTTTACCAAGAAGCTTGTCAAGAAGGTATTTGCCCCCATTCAAGGCACGTTCATTATGCTCGTCGGATATTGCTTTATCAAAGGAAGCCCTGCGACCGAGAGTTGAAAGATGACTGCTCCTGTCACGAAGCTCCACGGCAGTTTTAAGGGCAAATCCCCTGTTCTTAATTTCCTTTTCCTCACGTAATTTTCGCTCACACTCGCATTCAATAAAAACCTTGATATCACCAAAGCCCACAAGCCGCTGCTCCTTTTCCTTACCGCAAACAACACAAAATCTTTTATTTGCCATTAAAACTCACCCCTCGCAATAAAATCAGGTAAATTATCCCCACCCGTATACCTTGACGGGTCAGTAAAATCATTACAACCCTTAAAGGGCTCGTCCTCCCACCTTCTTTGCGATAAATAAGTTGATGGATTAGGAATATACCTACCCTCATTATCACGCCAACGTATACTATTCTTTTGCCAATCAAGTGCCTTTAAGATATCCTCCTTATCGGCTTTAGTTAATTTAGCCTTCTTCCATTTATTAAAGGCGTCACCCTTACCCACCTTTTTAGGATATTCCCTCCAGAAGCTTAAAAAATCCTCGCTGTACGCACACGCCGTTTTCGAAGAAAACGAGGATAAAGGGTTATCATTTACATTGTCATTATCATTTGCATTATCATTATCATTA
>JAFYLQ010000035.1 GCA_017550105.1 Clostridia bacterium
CTTCCTATAGAAATTCTCTGCGGCAGACCCGGTTTCATAAACTTCCTCGATGCTTTCAACAGCTGGCAGTTAGTTAAAGAGCTTAAAGAGGCTCTCGGTCTTCCTGCAGTTACTTCTTTTAAGCACGTAAGCCCCACCTCTGCGGCGGTTGGTATTCCGCTTTCAGACAAGCTCAAAAAGGCTTGCTTTGTTGACGATATCGAGGGTCTTGACGAGTCACCCCTCGCTTGTGCATACGCTCGTGCAAGAGGTACCGACAGAATGTGCTCCTTCGGTGACTGGGTTGCTCTTTCAGACGTTTGCGACGTTACAACTGCAAAGCTTATTCAGCGTGAGGTTTCCGACGGTATCATCGCTCCCGGTTATGAGCCCGAAGCTCTTGAAATTCTTAAATCCAAAAGAAAAGGTAACTACAATATAGTTAAAATCGACCCCGATTACGTTCCCGCTCCCATTGAACACAAGCAGGTTTACGGTATCACCTTTGAACAGGGCAGAAACAATTTTGAAATCAACCGTGAGCTTCTTACAAATATCGTTACAGAAAACAAGGATATGCCCGAAAGCGCAATCCGTGACCTTATAATTTCACTTATTACACTTAAATATACACAGTCAAACTCAGTTTGCTATGCAGTTGATGGTCAGGCAATCGGTGTTGGTGCAGGTCAGCAGTCAAGAATTCACTGTACACGTCTTGCAGGTACAAAGGCTGACACCTGGTTCCTTCGTCAGCACGAAAAGGTGCTTAACCTTCCCTTTAAGGATACTCTCGGCAGACCCGACCGCGATAACGTTATCGACGGCTATATCAACAAAAACGAAGAGGATGTTTGTGCAGAGGGTAACTGGCAGAAATACTTTACCGAAAGACCCGAGCCCCTTACAGATGAGGACGTAAAGGCTTACTTCGAAACAATCGACGGTGTTGCTCTCGGTTCAGACGCTTTCTTCCCCTTCAGCGATAACATCGAACGTGCAAAGCGCAGCGGTGTAAAATACATTGCAGAGCCCGGCGGCTCAATCCGTGATGACGTTGTTATTGAATGTGCAAATAAATACGGAATGTCAATGGCATTTACAGGTATGCGTTTATTCCATCATTAATTAAGGGTGATAAGATGAAAATTATGGTTGTCGGTGGTGGCGGTCGTGAACACGCTATCATCAAGAAAATAAAAGAAAATAAAGACGTTACCGAGATTTTCGCACTTCCCGGTAATGGCGGTATGGCAAAGGATGCAACCTGTGTTGATATCGGTGCAAAGGATATTGACAAAATTGTTGAATTTGCAGTAGAAAACAAAATCGATTATGCCGTTGTGGCACCCGATGACCCGTTGGTGCTCGGTTGTGTTGATGCTCTTAACGAAAAGGGAATTCCCTGCTTCGGTCCCGAGGGTAAGGCGGCAATAATCGAGGGTAGCAAGGTTTTCTCCAAAAACCTTATGAAAAAATACGGTATTCCCACAGCGGCTTATGAAGTATTCAATGATATGGAAAAAGCCCTTGAGTATCTTGAAACTGCACCCATTCCCACAGTTATTAAGGCGGACGGACTTGCTCTCGGTAAAGGCGTTATTATTGCAATGACCCGTGACGAGGCTAAGGCGGCGGTTGTTTCCATGATGCAGGACAAGATGTTCGGCACAAGCGGTGACAACGTGGTTGTTGAGGAATTCCTTACAGGTCCCGAGGTTTCAGTTCTTGCCTTCACGGACGGTAAGACGGTTGCTCCCATGGTTTCATCAATGGACCACAAGCGAGCAGGGGATAACGACACAGGACTTAACACAGGCGGTATGGGTACAATTGCTCCTAACCCCTGCTACACACCTGAAATTGCGGCAGAATGTATGGAAAAGATTTTCCTTCCCACCATTGACGCTATGAATAAAGAGGGCAGAACCTTTAAGGGTTGCCTTTACTTCGGTCTTATGATTACACCCGACGGCCCCAAGGTTATTGAATATAACTGCCGTTTCGGTGACCCTGAAACTCAGGTTGTTTTACCCCTTCTTGAAAGTGATTTGCTCACTGTTATGATGGCAACCACCAACGGCACCCTTGCAGAAACTGAGGTTAAATTCAGCGAAAAGAGTGCTTGTTGCGTAATTATGGCTTCAGAGGGTTATCCCGTAAGCTATGAAAAGGGCTTTGAAATGAACATTCCCGAAGAAGTTGAGGGTAACGTTTACGTGGCAGGTGCTTCACTTAAGGATGGTAAGCTTCTTACAAACGGCGGACGTGTTTTGGGTGTTACCGCAGTTGAGGATAACCTTAAGGATGCGGTTAAGGCATCTTACGCACTTGTTGATAAAATCAGCTTTGACAATGCTTTCTATCGTCACGATATTGGCGCAAAAGCACTTGCTATATTGGAGGACTAAGTAATGGTATACAGAGTTTATGTTGAAAAGAAAAAAGAACTTGCTCACGAAGCAAAAGCTCTTTTAGGCGATGCTCGTACACTTTTAGGTATCAATAACCTTACAGATGTTCGTGTTATTAACCGCTATGATGCAGAAAATATTACAGAAGAGCTTTTTGACTATGCAATAAAAACAGTTTTCTCAGAGCCTCAGCTTGATATTGCAACAAGCGACGTTGATCTTGAGGGTGCAACTGTATTTGCAGTTGAGTTTTTACCCGGTCAGTTTGACCAACGTGCTGACTCTGCCGCACAGTGTATTCAGATTATTTCACAGGGCGACAGACCCACAGTAAAAAGCGCAAAGGTTTACGCTCTTTATGGTGAGCTCTCTGCCGAGGATATTGCAGAAATCAAAAAACACGTTATTAACCCCGTTGAATCAAGAGAGGCAACACTCGATAAATACGAAACTCTTGCTATGCAGTACGAAATTCCCACAGAGGTTAAAACTCTTGAGGGCTTTATAAACCTTGACAGAGCAGGTCTTGAGGGATTCGTTAAGGAATTCGGTCTTGCTATGGATGCTGACGATATTCAGTTCTGTCAGAATTACTTTAAGTCCGAGGACCGTGACCCCACAATAACAGAAATCAGAATGATTGACACATATTGGTCCGACCATTGCCGTCACACAACCTTCCTTACTGTTATTGATAACGTTGAATTTGAAGACGAGCTTCTTCAGAAGACCTACGAAGAATACCTTGCAACAAGGGAAGAATTGGGCAGAACAAAGCCCATTTGCCTTATGGACCTTGCAACGGTTGCAGTTAAATACCTTCGTGTTAACGGCAAACTCGATAAGCTTGACGAGTCCGAAGAAATCAATGCTTGTACCGTTAAAATCAACGTTGACGTTGATGGTGTAAGCGAACCCTGGCTTCTTCTTTTCAAGAATGAAACCCATAACCATCCCACAGAAATCGAGCCCTTCGGCGGTGCGGCAACCTGTATCGGCGGTGCTATCCGTGACCCCCTTTCAGGTCGTGCTTACGTTTATGGCGCTATGCGTGTTACAGGTGCGGCTGATCCCTTAAAACCCGTTTCAGAAACAATTAAGGGTAAGCTCCCCCAGAGAACAATCGTTACAACTGCTGCTGCAGGTTATTCATCATACGGTAACCAGATTGGTCTTGCAACAGGTATTGTTGACGAAATTTACCACCCCGGTTATGCGGCAAAGCGTATGGAAATCGGTGCAGTTGTTGCAGCGGCTCCTCAGGAGAACGTTCGTCGTGAATGTCCCGACCCCGGTGATATTGTTATCCTTCTTGGCGGTTCAACAGGCCGTGACGGTTGCGGTGGTGCAACAGGCTCATCAAAATCACACACAGCAACGTCTCTTGAAACCTGCGGTGCAGAGGTTCAGAAGGGTAATGCCCCCGAAGAAAGAAAGCTTCAGAGATTGTTCAGAAATAAAGAAGCAACACTTATGATTAAGCGTTGTAACGACTTCGGTGCAGGCGGTGTTTCCGTTGCTATCGGTGAGCTTGCAGACGGTCTTAAAATTGACCTTAATGCAGTTCCCAAAAAGTACGAGGGTCTTGACGGCACAGAGCTTGCAATTTCCGAATCTCAGGAAAGAATGGCGGTTGTAGTTGAAAAGGAAAACGTTGAAAGATTCCTTGAGCTTGCGGCTACCGAAAACCTTCAGGCTTGCCCCGTTGCAGAGGTAACAGAGGAAGCAAGACTTGTTATGCATTGGAACGGCAAGGTTATCTGTGACATCAGTCGTGAATTCCTTAACTCCAACGGTGCGGATAAGCACGTTAACGTTGCAACTGCAAAGCCCGAAAGCTACGATAAAGAAATCTGCGGTACGTTTACCGATAATATGAAGGCTATGGCTGATGACCTTAACATCTGCTCAAAGCGTGGCCTTTCAGAGCGCTTCGACTCAACCATCGGCGCAGGTACAGTTCTTATGCCCTTCGGCGGTAAGAATCAGCTTACACCCATTCAGGCAATGGTTCAGAAGATTTCTGTTGAAAAGAAGCACACAGACGACTGCTCACTTATGTCATGGGGCTACAACCCCTTCATTACTGAAAAGAGCCCCTACCACGGTGCATACTTTGCAGTAGTTGAATCAATCTGTAAGCTTATTGCAACAGGTGCAAAGTTCGAGGACGTATACCTTACATTCCAGGAATACTTTGAAAGAGTTAACAAAGAGCCCAAGCGTTGGGGTAAGCCCCTTGCGGCACTCCTTGGTGCATTCAAGGCACAGAAGGAGCTTTCAGTTGGCTCAATCGGTGGTAAGGACTCAATGAGCGGTACCTTCGAGGATATCGACGTTCCTCCCACACTTGTTTCATTCGCAGTTACAACCGAAAAGGTTAAGGATATTGTATCACCTGAATTCAAAAAGGCAGGTAACAAGGTTTATATCATCAAACCCGAATTTGATGCAAACGGATTGCCCGTAACAGCATCACTTGTTGAAGTATTCAACAAGGTTACTGCACTTCTTCGTGAGGGTAAAGCAGTTTCCTGCTACACACCCGGTATGGGCGGTATCGCAGAAGCAGTTATGAAAATGGCATTCGGTAACGGTTTTGGTTTTGATTTTGCTGATTCTCTTACACTTGCTGACATTTTCGGCTACAGCTACGCATCATTCATTCTTGAAACAACTGAGGATATTGACGCTGAATACATCGGTACAGTTACAGAAAAAGCCGCATTCACACTCGGCGGTGAAACAGTTGATTTCACAGAGCTTCTCGGCATTTACGAGGATAAGCTCGAGAGCGTTTACAGCTGTAACATTCCCGATACTGCTACACCCGTTGAGAATTTCTCATTCTCAGCAACAGAGCGTAAGGCTCCCGCAATCAAGGTTGCAAAGCCGAAGATTCTTATTCCTGCATTCCCCGGCACAAACTGTGAATTTGACAGTGCTAAGGCTGTTCGTGATGCAGGCGCAGAGCCCGAAATCATCGTTATTAAAAACCGCACCTCTGCAGGTATCACCGAGAGCGTAAACGAGTTTGCAACAAAACTCAAGGATGCTCAGATGATTTTCATCCCCGGTGGCTTCTCAGGTGGTGACGAGCCCGACGGTTCCGCTAAATTTATTACTGCATTCTTCCGTAATGCAAAGATTAAAGAGGGTGTTACTGACCTTCTTGATAATCGCGACGGTCTTATGTGCGGTATCTGTAACGGCTTCCAGGCACTTATTAAGCTCGGTCTTGTACCCTACGGCAAAATCATTGATACTGATGAAAATTGCCCCACTCTTACTTACAACACAATTGCACGTCACCAGTCAAGAATTGTAAGAACAAGAGTTGCTTCCAACAAGTCACCCTGGCTTGCACTTACCGAAGTTGGCGATATCTACAACGTGCCGATTTCACACGGTGAGGGTCGTTTCCTTGCAAGTGAGGAGCTTGTAAGAAAGCTTGCCGAAAACGGTCAGATTGCAACACAGTACGTTGACCTTGACGGTAATGCAACAGTTGACGTTCATTTCAACCCCAACGATTCAATGTTCGCTATTGAGGGTATCACTTCACCCGACGGACGTGTATTCGGTAAAATGGGTCATAGTGAGCGTATCGGCGACGGACTTTATAAGAACGTTCCCGGTAACTACGATATTCAGATGTTCAAGGCTGCAGTTAAGTATTTTAAATAAACTAAAAAAACGGTCACCGTCGGGTGACCGTTTTTTAGCTTAATGCAAAATGCAAAATTTCGGGGCTTACGCCGATTTATAATTCGTAATTCGTAATGCGTAATGCGTAATTATTGGGGCACTACGTGCCGATTATAAAAAAGTAGTTGCAACGCGAAGCTATGCCTTCCTGCCGCTTGCGGGAGGAAGGGGGACCACCTTGAAATAAAATTGTTGTATCAACACATTATCAAGCGTGAAAATAAACGATATTTTAAAAACAAGTTAGTCGGAGTGGTGGAAGGTCAGGTTTAGTTTGGTTTATATATAAAGTTTCAGGACCTACCGCCGTAGGGGCTAGGCTTGCCTAGCCCGCAATAGTAAATTTTATAATAAAACA
>JAFYLQ010000036.1 GCA_017550105.1 Clostridia bacterium
AGCGACCAACGATTTTGGGCACCGCAAGAGGGCAAGACGAGGTTCAAATCCCGTCTCCGCAACCAACAATAAAGGATACCCTAACGGGTGTCCTTTGTTTTTTTGTTTTGTCACTATTTAAAGGGATTTGAACCCCCTCGCCGAAGGCGAACATAATCGGGTGTTCGCGTAGCGAATGATGGGCAGAGCCCATCAAATCCCGTCTCCGCAACCAACAAACACAGAATGCCATTCGGTATTCTGTGTTTTTTCGTTTCTGATAGGTTTAACCTCGTGACCGACGGGTTCCCGGGGCAACACACGCGACCGCCGCTTAGGTCTATACTTTGCTTTGAAAAGAAATCATCTCATTGTCATTTTCAACAAAAGTTTGTGATTTGCTTTGTTCAATATCGTCAATTTACAGCCTTGACTTTATGGGTAATTCCAGTATAATTATCACTCGGTGTTCAACCGCTTTAAGTTTTATTTATCCAGAGGTTTTTATGCAGAGTTTTATCACATTATTTGGTCACTTTTTAGGTTTTATTGCTGTTGGTTTGTTTTTTTATTCATATCAACGTACCCAGAAGAGTAAAATCGTTATTATTCAGACAGTTGCAACGGCTTTAAGTGTTATTCAGTATCTTCTTATCGGTGCATTTTCGGGCTTCGCTTTAAATTTGGTATGTATTATACGTAACGTTATTTTCTACCATCGTGATAAAAATCAACGTTCAGGTTGGTTATCGCCCATCCTTCTTTCCCTTTGCATTGGGGTAGCAAGTATTTTTTCATGGGAGGGTGTTCATTCACTCCTTATAACCCTCGGTCTTGTAATCAACACTATTTGTATGGGTGTTCTTGATGCGAAAGCATTCCGCAAAACAATACTTATCACTTCAAGCTTAATTCTTATTTATAACGTTTTTGCTTCCTCATACAGCGGTATTTTAAGCGAATCCATTTCACTTATTTCCGTTATCATAGGCATTATACGATACCGAAGCACACAGCAGGCACCCCAACCTGCAAAAGCGGTACCTGCACCAAAAACAACACTTGCTGCTTAACAGTTTATTCAAACAACCCCACGTTCAAGCCGAATGTGGGGTTGTTTTGTATGATTTATATCTTTACATAGTATTGACTTTTTACGGTAATGGTTATATTATTGTATTATACTTACATAAAAGGAGAATTTACTATGTTTTGTAATACCTGTGGCGCACAGCTTGAAGACGGTGTAGCATTCTGCACACAATGTGGTGCACCTGTTGAAAACGTTGAAATGCCCGCATACGCTCCTATGGACGACCATCCTACAGAGCTTTTCACTGAGGAACCCGTAGCACCTGCTTACGAGGCAGCTCCTGCTTATGAGGCACCTGCTTACGAGGAAACTCCTGCTTATGAGGCACCTGCTTACGAGGCAGCTCCCGCTTATGAGGCACCTGCTTACGAGGCAACTCCTGCATATGATGCCCCCACTTATGACGCAGCTCCCGAATACGTTGCACCTGAAACAGCCGAAGCTCCTGCAGGCGAAGTTTCACCCAAGAGCAGAACAACCACTCTCATCCTTTCCATTTTACTTGGTTATTTGGGTATCAACCGCCTTTATCTTGGCGCAAAGGGTGGCGTACCCAGACTTATTATGTACATAGTAGCGCTCGTTTGTTGCTGCTTGTCATATTTTGTTGTTCCCTTAATCATCGCAATTCCCCTTGTTGTTATTTGTATGGTTGGCGCTATTAAGGATATTATTGCTGCCGCAAAGGGCACAATGCTTGACGGTAACGGCTTACCCGTTTCAAAATGGTAATTTGAAAATCATGCTCATCATTCAACGTTGCGGTAAAACGCAACGTTGTTTTTTGCTTGACAATAATATTCTTGAGTTTATAATAGTATATATATTTTTATATGGGATGCGAATTGATGAAACTTACTTTTAAACAAAAACGCCTTATAGTACTGGGTGTCGATTTACTTTTAATATTATTCTTTGTAGCTTTAATATTAGTAACGCCACATTTAATGGGTGTGTTACCCGAATGTATTCTCAGATATTTAGGGCTCCCCTGTCTTGGTTGCGGCGGAACCCGATGTGTGAATGCTTTTGTGCATTTCAATTTTGTAGAAAGCTTCTGGCTTCATCCCTTTGCTTTCATAAGTATACTGCTTGCAATATATCTTATGATTGTGACTCACTTAGCCTGGGTTTTCGGAATTAAAAAGGTACAGAAACACTTTGACACGCTTATGCATCCTGCTTACTCCTTCTCATATCTTGGCTTGTTCATAGTGTTTGCGATACTCAGAATCACAAGAATATTACCGACTCCCTGATTTATTTTAAGAAAAGCATAAAAACACTTGACATAATTTTACATATTTCGTATCATAGTGTTACATTTTAATAAAGGAGTCTTTGTAATGATTTGTCCTACATGCGGTTCACATTTAAATGATGACCTTAAATTCTGTACTCAGTGCGGTACCCCCCTCAACAACGCAGCACCTGCTGCAGCTTATGCACCTGTTGATGATAACCCCACAGAGCTTTTCACAGAAACCCCCGCTTATACACCTGCTCCCCAGGCAGAGGCTTACCAGCCCGCTGCAGCTGACGTTTATCAGCCCGGTGCAGCTCCTGTATACGACACTGCACCCGCTTACGATGCAGCACCTTCTTATGACGCTGCTCCCGCTTATGACGCTCCCGCTCAGTATGGTTCATTTGATTCAGCTTCAAGTGCACCCGTTGAGGAGAAAAAGGGCGGCGTTCTTGGTCTGGTTTTCGGCATTATCTCTTTGGTGTTCGGTATTCTCGCTCCTTTGTGTTGTTGTTGCGGATTAATCGGCGCTATCATTAGTACTGTTCTTAGCCTTGTTGCAGTGGTTACCGGTATTGTTGGTCTTATTACATCCAAGAACGGTGGCAAAGCCGGAAAGATTATGGCAATTATTGGTTTGATCCTTGGTGCACTTGTCCTTCTTGGTTCAATTGTATACCTCGTTATTCTTCTCGTTGCCGGTGCCGGTGCGATGGGTATGGGTATGCTTGAAGAATTCTCATATATGTTCTAATTTAGTTTAATTAAATTATCCTCTTTGTGACAAAGCTTGTCGCAAAGAGGATTTTTTTACATTATTTTCAAAAAAACTATTGACATTTAATTGTATTTTTTGTAAGATTAAGATACAAAATTCAAAGGAGATGTTTTTATGTTCTGTCCCTCTTGCGGTGCGCTAATTGACGACGGTTTATCCTTTTGCTCACAGTGTGGTTCTATATTGAATAATGCCGCACCCCAATATTCCCCTATGGAAGACCACCCCACGGAGTTATTTAATGAAAATGCCTATCAGCCCGTTACTGACTATGCACCCCCCCAGGACGCATATCCGAGCGTCGATTATAATCCGGCATATGCTGATGCACCCGTATATAATCAGGCACCCCCTGTTTATCAGAACGTTCAGCCTGCATATAATCAGTACCAAAATCCCCCTGCTTACAACCAGACCGGTTACGTTGGTTACGCCAACCCTTACGCAGGACTTGAAAAGCCAAAAAGAGACCCCGGTAAGGTTTGCGGTATTTTGTCGTTAATTTTCAGTTTGGTGGGTTATCCTTTTCTTATCTGTTATGGTGCAGGTTTGGTTTATTGGTTAGCCGCACTCATTTTAGGCTTTATAGGTTTAAGTGCTTCAAAAAGAAACGGCTTTAAAAACGGAAAAGCCAAGGCAGGTATTATAATTACCCTTATCCCCTTTATTTTAGGTATTGTTGCCTGTATTATCGGATTATTTATTCTTGTGATTGTCGGTTTAACCGAAGGCTTTTAAGATATTGGTAAGCTAAGATTTTTATTGACATTTTTCGTCAAAAACCTTACAATATTATCATAAATATTTTTGGAGGTAAAAAATATGATATGTCCTATATGCGGTGCACAGATTGAAAACGACGTTGCTTTCTGTACACAGTGTGGTTCACCCATTCAGAATAACGCTACACCCGAATACGCTCCTATGGATGACCATCCCACAGAGCTTTTCAGTGAAGAAACCAATTATGAAATGCCTGCTTACGATACGGCTCCCGCTTATGATTCAGCTCCTGCTTACGAGGCAGCACCTGTTTACGACGCTGCCCCTGCTTATGATGCAGCACCTACATATTCTGAGCCCTACAGCTACACAGGTACGGAAACTCCTGCAAAAGATCCGGGTGCAGGTCTCGGTAAGGTATCTAAGATTTTAGGAATTATCGGTTTGGTGCTTATGTGCGGTTGGGCAGGTGCTCCCCTTTCAATCACAGCTCTTATTCTCGGTTGCATCGGTTTAAGCAAATCAAAAAGTGCCGGATTTGAAAATAAATCTGCTAAAACCGGTCGTACACTCGGTATTATCGGTGTTGTATTAATTCCCGTCGTTTATATTGTAAGCTTTGCTATCGGTATTGCTTTAGGTGCTTTTGAAAGTGGAACATCATACTATTATTAATCAACCAAAACTCTGCAAATTTCGGTTTGCAGAGTCTTTTTATATCATTTTGGGGTGTACGCCGGGAGTGTATTGTCTTTTCGACAATATGTATATATAATCGTATTGTAACTGTATTACTCGAGAAATGCACTATGATTTATTTAAAGGAGATATAATATGCTTTGTACTGTATGCGGAACAATGAATGATGATAATTTGCAGATTTGTAGTAGGTGTGGTAATAATATTACCTTCCACACACAGGAGCACTACGAATTCCATGAAGAATACAATCAACAACCCGATAACCTGCACGTAAACCATCAACAAGTTTTTTACCGGCAGCCTGATTATCAGCAAAATTATTATCAGCAACCTAATTTTCAGCAGCCCATTTATCAACAAAACACCTATTATCCGCAACCGCAAAAAAGAGACTCCGGTAAGGTAATGGGTATAGTAGGCTTTTGCCTTGCAATGGGTAGCCTTGTGTTGTCCGATGGTGTTATTCTTGCTATTGTTGGTATAATACTTTCGGCTATTGGCTTAAAGAAATCAAAAAGCGAGGGTTTCAACAACGGCTTAGCAAAGGCAGGTTTAATTTCGGGAATTATAATCACTGTGATTACGTTACTTATATTAGCATTAATCATAGGTGTTTATGTGTTCGTATTCCTCTCTGCTTTGGGACCGGCTTACATATAAAACATACGGGATGCAAAAAAATCAGTTTTGCACCCCGTGTTATTTTTTAGAATATATTTTTCTTTTCTTATTGATTTTTCCAAAAATGAAAACTATAATGAGTATATAAACTTGAATCGAGGCGATTATTTTGAATATATGGCACGATATTAATCCCGACAGAATTTCACGTTCATCCTATGCGGCGGTTATTGAAATCAGTAAGGGCAGTAAAATGAAATATGAGTTGGACAAGGAGACGGGTCTTTTAAGACTTGACCGAGTTTTGTACACCTCAACCCACTACCCTGCAAACTACGGCTTTATACCCAGAACGTACGCTAAGGACAACGACCCCCTTGACGTTCTTGTTTTATGCTCACAGCAAATTATCCCTATGGCTATTGTGGAATGCTACCCCATAGGTGTTATAACCATGCTCGACAACGGTGCAGCAGACGATAAAATTATTTCAATACCCTTCAACGACCCCACCTACAGTACGTATAAGGATATCAGTCAGCTTCCGCCCCACGTTTTTGACGAAATGAAGCACTTTTTCTCAGTATACAAAACCCTTGAAAGCAAGGATACCGCCATTGATGAGGTTAAGGGTGTGCTTGATGCGGTAGCAATTATTGAGGACGCTATCAAGGCTTATGACGAGAAGTTCGGAAAATAAAAAAATGTTGAAAATCTTTTAAAAATAACTTGCATTTATAATAGATTAGTGGTATTATATGTGAATGTATGAACACAAAAAGGAGGTGCCACTATGCCCAACATTAAATCTGCTAAGAAGAGAGTTCTTGTTAATGCAACAAAGGCTGCTAAGAACAAGGCTACTAACTCTGCTCTTAAGACTGCTATCAAAAAAGCTAACGCTGCTATTGATTCAGGCGATGCTAACAAAGCTGAAGCTGTTAAAGTTGCTGTTAAGAAGCTCGACCAGGCTGCTGCTAAAGGTCTTCTTCACAAGAACAACGCAGCTCACAAGAAGTCACAGCTTGTTAATAAACTTAACAAGTCCAACTAATTGACTTGAAGAAAAAACCCCGCAACTAAGTTGCGGGGCTTTCTTTTTTGTTAGTAGTGAGGAGTTGAGGGGCAAAGCCGATTATAAAGTTGCAAGTTGCAAATGGCAAGTGGCAAGTTTCGGGGCAAGCCGATTATAATGCCGACCGCAGGTCCCGAAATTCCTAATTCCTCATTCCTAATTCCTCATTATTTTGATACTCCGAGTGACACAAAACTCAATATGCACCCAAATACGAATTATTTACACTGGTAGAAGCCGACTTTTTTCATTACCTTGTCGAGTGTCCTCTGTGAAATACGAGTAGCAAGAGCTGCGCCGTTTTTCATACACTCCTCAAGGTATTTTTTATCAGCAATAATTTCTTTATAACGAGCCTGAATGGGTGCGAGTTCATTAACTACTGCCTCACCTACTGCGGTTTTAAAATCACCGTAGCCCTTACCTTCGAATTCTTTTTCGATTTCATCGAAGGTTTTACCTGTACAACAGGAATAGATGGTCATAAGGTTATTTATACCGTCCTTACCCTCAGCGTATCTTACACAAGCCTCGCTATCAGTAACGGCACTCTTGATTTTTTTCATAATCACGTTGGGTTCATCAAGCATTGAAATGTAAGATTTGGGGTTATCGTCAGACTTGCTCATTTTATGAACGGGGTCCTGAAGTGAGCAGATTTTTGCACCTGCTTTACCGATAAAGGGTTCGGGCATTTTAAGAACATTGCCGTAAATCATATTGAAACGGTCAACAATATTTCTTGCAAGTTCAAGATGTTGCTTCTGGTCCGCACCAATAGGCACGAAATCTGCACCGTAAACAAGGATATCCGCCGCCATAAGCACGGGATAATCAAAAAGACCAACAGAGATATTACCGCCCAATTTCTGGCTTTTCTCTTTAAACTGTGTCATTCGTGCGGCTTCGCCGAACTGTGTGTAGCAGTTAAGAATCCAACCTAACTGAGCGTGTGTGGGCACGTGGCTCTGCACGAAAACAATGTTCTTTTCGGGGTCAATGCCAAGTGCAAGTAACAGAGCGTAGAGCTCCATTGTATTCTTTTTAAGCTGTGCAGGATTCTCACGGAACGTGGGCACGGTAATTGAGTGAAGGTCTGCAACACCGTAAAGGCAATCGTAATCATCGCACATATTTTTCCAATTTTTAAGCGCACCGAGGTAGTTGCCCAAGGTGGGTGTGCCTGTGGGCTGAATACAGCTTAAAACTATTTTCTTTCTTTCGGGGTTTGTGTTTTCCATTGTAAATATATCTCCTGTTTTTTAGAAAAGTCCTGTGATTTTGCCGTTTTCGTCAACGTCAATACGTTCTGCGGCAGGGCTCTTGGGAAGACCTGGCATTGTCATAATATCGCCTGTAAGAACAACTATGAAGCCTGCACCTGCAGAAACCTTAAGGTTTCTTACGGTAACACGGAAGTTCTCGGGAGCACCTAATTTCAAGGGATCGTCTGAGAAGCTGTACTGTGTTTTAGCAACGCAGATGGGTAAATCGCCGAAGCCGTCAGCCTTGAGCGAATCAAGTTGTTTCTTGGCGTTGGTTGTAAAGTCAACACCGTCACCACCGTAAACCTTAGTAACAATCGCTTCAATTTTTTCTTCGATAGAAGCGTCTGTTTCGTAAGAATATGTAAAGCTTGAGTTATCCTCTTCCTCACAAAGGCGTACAACCTCTTTTGCAAGCTCTGTACCACCCTTGCCGCCGTCTGCCCAAACAGTTGAAAGAACGGTGTTTACGCCTAATTCTTTACACTTTGCGATAATGAAGTCGATTTCATTATCAGTATCCGTGGGGAAACGGTTTACTGCAACAACACAGGGAAGCTTATAAACGTTTTTGATATTTGAAACGTGACGAAGAAGGTTGGGAATACCCTTTTCAAGTGCTTCAAGATTTTCCTCACCTAACTGGTCCTTTTTAAGACCACCATGCATTTTGAGTGCTCTTACAGTTGCAACCACAACTACTGCAGAGGGTGTAAGATTTGCCGCACGGCATTTGATATCAAGGAATTTTTCGGCACCTAAGTCCGCACCGAAGCCTGCCTCGGTAATAGCGTAGTCACCTGTTGACATTGCCATTTTTGTAGCAAGAACAGTGTTACAGCCGTGTGCAATATTTGCGAAGGGACCGCCGTGCACGAATGCGGGAGTTCCCTCAAGAGTCTGAACAAGGTTGGGCTTAACCGCATCAACAAGAAGTGCAGTCATAGCACCCTGTGCCTTAATATCGCCACAGGTAACGGGCTTGCCGCTGTAATCGTAAGCAACAACGATTCTTGCAAGACGTTCTTTAAGGTCTGTAACAGAAGTAGCAAGGCAGAATACCGCCATAATTTCACTTGCAACGGTAATATCGAAGCCATCCTCACGGGGAACACCGTTCATTTTGCCACCAAGACCGTTAATAACGTTACGAAGCTGACGGTCGTTCATATCAACGCAACGCTTCCAAGTAATTCTTTTAACGTCGATACCAAGTGCATTACCCTGCTGAATATGGTTATCAAGCATTGCGGCAAGAAGGTTGTTTGCGGCACCGATAGCGTGGAAGTCACCTGTAAAGTGAAGGTTAATATCCTCCATAGGAACAACCTGAGCGTATCCGCCACCTGCGGCACCGCCCTTGATACCGAAAACAGGACCTAATGAGGGCTCACGTAAAGCAACAGTTGTTTTATAGCCTAAAAGGTTCATTGCATCCGCAAGACCGATGGTTGTTGTGGTCTTACCCTCACCTGCGGGTGTAGGTGTAATAGCGGTAACAAGTACAAGCTTACCGGGATTTTTACATTCTTTAATAAATGAAAGGTCGATTTTTGCTTTATATCTTCCGTAGGGTTCAAGATAATCGTCGCCCACGCCAACCTTAGCGGCTATTTCGCCAATGGGTTTCATTTTACAACTCTGTGCAATTTCAATGTCTGTAAGATAAGCCATAATCATTTCTCCTCGGATATATTTAATTTATCACGGCACAAGTTTTTGAAAAACTCAAAATTCTCTTCACCGCAAATGTCAATGTTAAACATAAGCTGACCCTGATATTCATCAAACAATTTCTGTTTGACCTTGGGGTTAGTTGTTTTATCTATTTTCTCCATAAGCTCGTTAAAGGACTCGTAAATAAAGCCCCTGATAATTTTATCCTTACGGCCTAAAACATCCTCAAGCTGTTCCGTGGGTGTGTGACCGTCAAATCGCCAGAAGGGCTCAACCTTCTGAAGATTTTCGGTGCTTGAAATCAAATCCTTAAGAGACTGAAAGAACACCTGCGGATGCTTTGTAGTATTTACGTTATGTGCCGCATTAGAGCCTATTTTAATATTTTTAACCACATAGTTATTTGTGGCAGTTACCAATAACTCCTGACTTAGCATTTTTCTTGTAACAGGAATTGAAGAAACAATTTTCTGAAGTTCTATTCTTTCATCTCTGTCATATTCACGAGGACGGAAAGCATAGCCCTGTTCTTGTTTTTTCTTTTTAAAAAACATAATTAATATACAACCTTTACTTTTATACCGCTTGAATAATAACTGCTTCGTGTTGAACCGTTATATGCTCTTACGGTGTAAATATATGTAGCACCTTTTTTAGCGGTTTTATCGGTAAAAGTACCTGTTGTACCACTTTTAACATTACCAACACGCACCCAATTACCGTTTGTGGTTTTACGATAAATATAATAGCCCTTTGCACCGCTTATGGTGTTATATTTAACCTGAACACCCTTGGAGGTGCTTTTAGATGATGAAATCTTGGGTGTTGTTAAGAACAAAGAGGAAGCACCCACGGTATCGTAGTAGCTTGTATAGCTGCCGCTTACGGCTTTAACCGTGTAGGTGTATTTTTTACCACTCTTTACTGACTTATCAGTATAAGAAAGAGTTGAACCGCTTGTGATTTTTGCAATCCTTGTCCAGGTGCCGTTGGCATTTTTACGGTAAACGTAGTAGCCTGAGGCTCCTGCACATTTATTCCAGCTAACCTTAACACCTGCGCCCACGTTATCCGCTTTAACCTGAGGTGTGGCAAGGGATTTTATGGTTGTTCCCTTCGATTCATAGCCGCTGTAAACACCATTATTTACGGCTCTTACAGTGTAGCTATAGGTTGTGCCACGTTTTGTATTAGTGTCAGCAAACGATACCTTAGTGCCATCAACCTCTTTCAGTAATACCCAACTGGTTGTTGAGGTTTTGCGGTAAACCCTGTAAGAGGTTGCATTCTCAACTGCAGTCCACTTGACTGTAACACCGCTTTTATTGTTTGCAACAGTAAACGAGGGGGCTTCAACACAAATAACACCAATTCCGTCAGGATTGTAGCTGCTTGCGGCTACACCGTCGTGGGCTATAACCGTGTACAAATAATTCTGACCGTTTTGTGCGGTTTTGTCGAAATACGAAGTGCTTTTTGCAGAAAACGAGCCAAGCCTTGTCCACGAGGTGTCTGTGGGTAATTTTCTGTAAACGTAGTAGCGTGAAGCACCTGCTACTGCATTCCAAGTGACGTTAACCCCGCCCACCTTATTAGTTGCAGATTTAAGCTTGGGAGCCTCAACGTAATGACAGGTAACACCGCTTTTATCAAAATGCTTATAGCCTGAATAATAACATATCTCTAAAGCATATGTGTTATCCGCATTGCTGATAGCATCGTAATCCGTGTAGCTTGTTTCTTCACCTGAGCAATAGCCTATACGTACCCAGCTGCCGCCGTCCTTACGGTAGATATTGTAATAGGAAACCTGGGGAGAAAAGCTCCAGCTTAAAGCCACACCATAGCGACTGTTGGCACCGCTTAAAAGCTCGGATGCTCTAACGCAGTTAATATCAAAGCTTTTGGCGTAATTTTCGCCGGCAGAGCCTATGTGAGCATAAAGATTGAACTTGCTATAGGGTATGCAGATTATAAATGCATCGGGACCAAAGCCCGTAAGATTCGCATAGGTTTCAAACGTAAGCTCGTTGATAGCGGTATAGGATATGCCCTTATAATCAAGCATATCCTTAAGCCCCTCGTAATCGTATGTATAAACGTAGCCCAAGGAGCAATAGCCGAGATAATAAACGGAAGCTGGAAGCTGAAGGTGCTTCAGCGCCTCACAAGAAATAAATGCACCGTCGTAAATTTCCTCAACACCATTTTCAATAACTACACTCTGAAGCTCTGAGCATCCTGCAAAAGCCATATTCTTAATTGACTTAATATGAGAAGGTATCGTTATGGACTTAATGGGACAGTTGAGAAACGCGTACCTGCCGATTGAAGACACGGTTTTAGGGAAACTGAAATTATCAATATTGCCATAGGGCGCAACCATAACAAGCTCGGTCATATCCTTTGAATAAATATTGCCCTCGTATGCTTTGTAATAAGGGTTGGACGAAGACACCGTAAAGGATTTTATTGGTGAGCCTACAAAAATATTGGAGTCTACATCACGCATTTTAGCAGGAATATTAAACGTCTCTATGGCTGTGTATGAGAAAGCACCCTCACCCACAAACTCGATTGTAGAGGGAAGCGTAACGGATTTTAGCATTTTTTCACCCGCAAAGGCATTGGACATAATACTCTTTACGCCCTTTTCAATTGTAACCTTAGTGATATAATCTCCTGCTTCATACTGCGCAGCAAACCAATCATCCTCGGTACCGTTGGGCATATAGCCGTTACCCCATATTCTGAGTGACGCACCCTCGTTACTGTTGGGATTATAAGTATACGACCAATAAATTGTACCGTTACCAGAGGCAGAAGTATCCTTCATTGAGCCTGTTACGGTAACATCGCCACTTGCGGCATTTGCCGAAACTGCCACAGATGAGAGCATAGCAAAAACTAAGAATATTGAAATCACAGATACTAATAATTTTCGTTTCATTGCAAAACCTCCGCATTATATTTATAATATTACATTATACTTGCATTTAATATAAATGTCAATAAAAAGGAACGAGTGCACCCTCGAAAAAAGGCACACTCGTTTTAAATTTTATTCTGTTTTCACGACACTGAGGCATTCGTTTTCACACAAGCACTCAATTTTATCCCCTGCTTTTATTTCCCCTTTCAGATATTTTTCTGCCAAAACGTCCTCTATTTCCGAGGTTACAACCCGCCTCAAGGGTCTTGCACCGTAAACGGGGTCATACCCCTTGGTGCTAAGCATATCAACTACGCTCTCCTTAAAACATATGTCAATATTATCCGTTTTACATCTTTGGGAAATCTCGTTGAGCATTCTTAGTGCTATTTCTTTTATTTCAGCCTGCGACAAGGGTGTGAAAATTATCGTTTCGTCTATTCGATTTATAAACTCGGGCTTAAAGAAGCTTTTTACTTCATCGGTAACAAGCTTATTAATTCTGTCACGTGAGTTTCGTTCAAGACTTTCATCAGTAAAGCCCATTGCCTTTTTATTTTCGGATATTAGCTTTGCGCCGATATTTGAGGTCATAATAAGAACACAGTTTTTAAAATCTGCTTTTCTGCCGTTAGAATCAGTAAGCACACCGTCCTCGAGAATTTGTAAAAGAATGTTGAAAATTTCCGTGTCCGCTTTTTCAAGCTCATCAAACAAAACAATTGAATAAGGATGGCGACGGATTTTCTCGGTCAACTGACCGCCCTCGTCAAAGCCCACGTACCCCGGCGGTGAGCCAACAAGCTTTGATACAGAGTGCTTTTCCATATACTCGGACATATCGAACCTGACAATATTCTGTTCGGAGCCGAAAAGACACTCTGCAAGGGCTTTGGTAAGTTCTGTTTTGCCCACACCTGTAGGACCTAAAAATAAAAAAGAGCCTATGGGTCTTTTGGGATTTTTGAACACGGAACGGCCCCGCCTTACGGCTTTAGAAACCGCTGTCACCGCCTCACTCTGACCCACGATACGCTTGTGAAGTATACTTTCAAGATTCAACAGTCTTTCACTTTCCTCCTGCGTAAGCCGAGAAACGGGAACACCCGTCCAAGTAGAAACTACAGAAGCAATGTCTTTTGGGGTAACGATATGCCTCCTTTCCCCTACGGAATCCTGCCAAAGCTGTTTCTTTGTTCTGTAGGCACCTACGAGTGTTTTTTCCTCATCACGAAGCCTTGCCGCCGCCTCAAAATCCTGCGAGTCAATTGCCTTGTACTTTTTATCACTTACGTCCTTTATATGGGCTTCCATAGACTTTATCTCCTCGGGCGGTGTAAAGCCCTTTAATCGAAGTCGTGACGATGCCTCATCAATTAAATCAATTGCCTTATCGGGCAAAAACCTGTCAGGAATATACCTGCTGCTTAAATTCACCGCCGCAGACATTGCCTCATCGGTTATTATTACGCCGTGATGTTTTTCGTAGCACTCCTTTAAGCCCTTTATCATAAGCAATGCATTTTTGGGCGTGGGCTCTTCCACGTTTACAGTCTGAAAGCGTCTTTCAAGTGCCGCGTCCTTTTCGATATATTTGCGGTATTCGTTAATGGTTGTTGCACCTATTACCTGCAGTTCACCCCTTGCAAGAAAGGGTTTTAAAATATTGGCGGCATCAACTGCACCCTCTGCAGAGCCTGCACCCACGATATTATGAAGTTCGTCTATAAAGAGTATTACGTTACCGTCTCTCGAAACCTCTTCAACAATGGTTTTTACCCTTTCCTCAAAGTCACCGCGGTATTTTGTACCCGCCACCATACAGGTTAAATCCACACTTACTACCCGCTTGTTTTTCAATAGTTCGGGTACGCTACCCTTGGCAATGCACAGGGCAAGACCCTCGGCAACTGCAGTTTTACCAACCCCCGGTTCACCTATAAGGCAGGGGTTGTTTTTGGTTCTACGGCAAAGAATTTCAATTACACGGTCAATCTCCGTATCCCTGCCTATAACAGGGTCAATTTCACCCTCGGAGGCAAGTTCAGTTAAATCCCTGCCGTATTTATCGAGAACGGTTTTGTGGGCTTTTGAGAAGGCGCTTTTCTTGTTATCCTGAGTTGTTCCATCTGTTGAATTGCTACTTAATAACTCGTAGCTGTTAACTCCCAAATTACTTAAGATTTTACAGGCGGCACAATTGGGCTCACGTACAAGAGCATATAGCAGCTGCTCCGTTCCCGCCTCTCCCATGGGCTCGTTTTTGCCCAAAGCAAGGGCATTTTCAATAATTTTACGGCATCTTGGAGTTATGTCGTCGGGCGTAAGGTTCGTTGGCATACCCATACCGATTGACGCCTTTATCTGCTCCTCCGCCTTTTTAAAATTGACCTTTTTAATGCTCAGCAAAGCCGCCGAAACAGAACGGGAATCGGACAAAAGCCCCAACAAAATATGCTCACTTCCGATATAGGTGTGTCCAAGATTTTCCGCAGATTCCACGGCGCAATTCAGGGCGTTATTTGCGTTTTCGGTAAAGCCTGTAAATTTATACATAATTACTCCTAATCATTTTTGGTAACGGCAAGAGTGAGCACGGTCATATCGTCATTTTTCTCGGGCTGAGTACGTCGTATATTCTCACAAAGCTCCGTGGTAAAATTACGCACGTTACCGTTACTGAATTTTTTTAATTGCTTTTTCAGATACGCCTCGTCTTCCTCACGAACACCGTCGGAGTGCATTAGTATTATATCCCCATTACCTAACATTCCGCTTCCCGTACCTGTTTCAACGTTACCGAGAATCCCCAAGGGCACCGAGCAAAAGCCGACGTCGGTAATTTTACCGTTACGCTTAACAACCGTGTCCGACGCCCCGCATTTATAAAATTCTGCTCTGCCGGTAAACAAATCAAACACAACCATATCAAGAGTAACCGAACACTCATCGCCCGATTTTGATATAAGTGAAGTGTTGACCGTATTTATTGAGGCATTAATTCCGAAGCCTGATTTTATAAGCTTTTCAAGAAGTGATACGGCTAAATTTGATGACAGAGCGGCCTTTGTTCCCGTTCCCATACCGTCACAGATAATCCCGTAAAAATAGCCGTTATTATCCTGAAAGGTGGTGAAGGAATCCCCTGAATATTTTTCACCGTTAGCATTAAACTGCACCCCCGCGCTGACAATCTTATATTCTGCTTTTTCCTTGTAAATAAACCTTGTGCTTACCTCGTTCTGCTCCGTTTCAGGCAGTTCAAAATTACGTTTGCAAATAATCTTTACGTGTTCGCTCAAGGCTTTCACCGAAGCTTTGTCGTAAGGTTTTCTCACCCTTAGTTCAACACTCATTTTTTCCATTGTGTTAATTACACAACAGCATTCAATCGGCTCAAAGCCACAGGATACGGCGGCAGAGCGCACCATTGCGGCGGTATCCATATCAAATTTAACGTCATCGTTAATACCGTCACAAAGAGAATCCAACAACGAGGAAACGTTAATGAACTGCTCCGATGCAAGCTTATATATTTCCCTTACCCTATTCTGATTACTTTCACGTATTCTGTACTCCGTGTACATTTTATTGAAGCAACTTGCAACGTTTTCGGAGCGAATACACGCCGAGGTGAACTGTTGCGGAAGGGTTTTATACTCAAGATAAATACCATTCTTTTTAAGCTCAAGAAGGCTTACAAACATCTTGTCCGTCTGATCGGCTCCTTCACCCCAACACACGTCATAAAGTCCACAGGAGCCACAAATATGCTCACGGGTTTTCTTGCAAATAAGCTTCACGTCACTATTTTCCTGCTTTTCAAGAACTCTGTTAACGTCGGTTAAAGAACTGCAAATCTCCGTTGAGGCTTCTGATGCTTTTTTGAGTTTACTTACAATATCATTTTTTACCGACTCTATAACGGGTGACACCACGGAAGGCAAGAAAACTGATTCAAGTTGTTTATTGAATTTAAGGGTTATGCCAATAAAAATAACCCCCGAAGCAATTGTTTCTACCACAAGAGGAATTGTATTTTCCAAATTTTCCGATAAAGTCAGTACCGCTAACCCCGATAAAGAAAAAGCAAGAAAGGAAGCGATTCTGCCGAGGCTTGAAAAAGCACCTGAAAGCAAACCACCCAAGGAATAATAGGTTATAAGAGTAATGTCACCTGTACTTAACCCAAGTGCAACCCCCGTACACACACCTACGATGGTGCCCCCTGCTTCCTTGGCGTAAAAGCCGCAAACAAGAATAAAAACCGACGTTATAATATGCACGGGATAAACACCTGCAAGGCTCAGTTCCCGCAAGGACAGAAGAAGTAAGGAAAGACTTATCACCAAAGACGTTGCCTTTTTGGAGGTCAATATTTTAAGTCCGCCTTTTACGCTCAGTATTTCACAACTTCTTGCAAAAAGATATGCACAGCCTCCGCCTATAACACTCTCGGACAGAGTCAGTACAACAGAAGAAGTGTTAATCCCACCCGAAAACACTAAAGCAAGTCCCGTGACCAAAATACAAAGAAAAGCGGATACTACAGGTGTGTAAATACTAGACCTTATTTGTTTAAATACCTTAAGAGCCCCCAAAATAACACAAAGAGCAAGAATCGTTGAAACATACCGCAATGCATTAAGAGAATCCAATGAAACAAAATATCCCACACAGACACCCAATGCAGTTGATAAATTAAACCTTTGAGGAACACCTGCAACAAATGCCACACCAAAGGGCGAAAACTCCCCGTTAAAACCTGATAAACTAAACAGAAAGCCAACCATTCCAAAGGCTAAATGCTTTACCAAAAACACGAATACATTTTTTGCCGTAAATCCGTTCCCGATAACCTCCACGTTTTTTTGCAAAACACTCATAATTAAACTCCCGAACTTTTTTTAAAAATTCTACAGTAAAATCCGCAAAATATTTGTCACAACGTAATGTAAAATAAAGTTTTATTATGTCGTCAGAGGTTAATTAAGGTAAAAACCTTAATTATTTTATATAAAAATGCTATTTTTTTTGCTTTTTATATCTGTTTTTAAAACTTTTTTAATAAATATAAATTAATATATAGCAATTGTGAAAAAAGTATGTTATCATATAGTGTATTTTAATATGGTTTTTTATGGTCGCATTTTGCGACAAACCGAGAAGGAGAAAATATGTTACCAGCACCCAAAGATATCAACTGTTATGATTACCTCAAAGAGTGCACCTCAATTTACGATGACGTGTGGATGATGCAGCATTTCGGTGTAAAGTACAGAAAATCCGAAATCTTCAGAGATATTGAGGCTCTTGCTTCATATTTCCAGAATGATTTAGGATTGAAGCAGGGCGACGTTTATACTGTATTTATGCCCACCACCGTTCAGAGCATCATTGCTTTTTATGCTCTCAACAGTATCGGCGTTATTGTAAATATGCTTCACCCACTTATGTCAACAGATTACTTGAAGGAGCAGATTGAAGCCGTACACGCCAAGGGCGTTATGATTCTTGATCTTCTTTCCAAGGATCACGTTGACACCATAAACAACAGTGGTCTTCCCTGTGTTGTTTGCCGTAGTTCAGACTACTCAAACGGCATTAAAAAATTCGGTACAAAAATCGGCGAAGGTCTCATCAAAGGGCTTTTCCCCAAATTCAAAAAAGCAACCTATTACCGTGATGCTTTAAATTATGACAAAAAGCCTGTTTTCTCAACAAATAACGTTGATGAATCTGCCGTTTACCTTAACGGTGGCGGTACAACGGGCAAGAGCAAAACAATAAAGCTCACCTCACGTGCTATTAACGAATTGGTTTACAGAGTTTCAGACCTTGACGAAATCCACGATCCCGGTAACGAGGCAGAGGTTATTGTTCTTCCCCTCTTCCATTGCTTCGGTCTTTGTGTTGCGGTTCACATGGCACTTTGCAACAGCGGTCGCTTAATCCCCATGATGCAGTTCAACTCAAAGATTTTCGTTAAGCTTCTTAAAAAGAACAACATTGTTGGCGTTGTGGGTATTCCCCTTATGTTCCAGAAGCTTATGCGTCAGAAGGGCTTCGATGGTCCTCACCTTAAGAATATGAGAATTATGTTCTGCGGCGGTGACGACGTTTCCGAAGCGTTCATTCAGGAATTCAATACCTATTTCGAAAAATGGGGCTCCGACGCAAGATTACGTCAGGGCTACGGTCTTACAGAAATCGCTTCCGTATGCTGTACTAACACCAACACCGATAACCTTGACGGTTCAATCGGTAAGGCTCTCAGAGGCGTTAACATCGAAATCTGGGATGATGACAAAAAGCCCGTTCCCAACGGAACAATTGGTGAAATTGTTATTTCAGGTCCCACACTTATGAGCGGTTATTACACCGACGGTGCCGAAGCCGATGACTTTGGTCTTTACACCGATGAAAACGGCGTTAAATGGGTTCTTTCCGGTGACCTTGGCTACAAGGATGACGAGGGTTACTTCCACTTCTCGGGCAGAAAGAAGCGTCTTATCCTTATTGCAGGTCACAACGTATATCCCACCGACATTGAAAAAGCTGTTGGTGATTTACCCTACATCAAGGATTGTTGTGCCGTGCAGGGCTACAACGAAGCAGGCAAGCCACTTGTAAGACTTTACGCTTCGCTTCTTGAAAAGGGTGACGAAGAAAAGTATAAGGAAGAAATCTGTGATATTTGTCTTAAGAAATTCTACAAATACTACGTTCCCCGTGAGATTATTTTCCTTGAGGAATTACCCCAGACTCCCCTTATGAAAATCGACTTTATGAAACTTACAAAGGCCGATGCAAACAAGGCAAGAGAAACAGGAAAAGTTGAATAAACGTAAAACAGCGGTTGCTACCAATTGGTAACAACCGCTTATATTTTAGTATATTAATATTTTAGGATTATCCTTGGGATTCAACCATTTTAATATTGAAACTATGGTCGCTTCATCACTTGCAACACATCCTGCGGTATATTTATACCCTACGTGCAAGAATATAGCCGAGCCCTTATTTTCTACCACAGGGTCCGTGTTATATTCGATAACTGCACCGTAAATATACTCGTCATAAGTCCATAGCTTTTCGGCAGATGCCCAGCTTATCTCTTTGTCTTTACCGTCTACCCACTGATTATACAGCTCGGATTTCGGGTCATCCACCCAATACACACCCTCATAAACGTCCCTGTACTCCATTTTAGTACCGGGATTTTTATTTTTACCGAAGGCGAAGCCAAAATCATATAAGCCTTGGGGTGAAAAATAATCACCCTCTAACTTTTTATCAGGCGAAACGGTTCCGTTCTTCCCTACAAATGCCTTTGACTTAACACCTGCGCTTTGCCATACGCCGTCAATATACTCGTAACGTTGAAGGTAATAGTCACCGTTACCACCCGTTACAACAAGAAGCTGACGAGCGTCTTTAAGGTCATCATAATCATAGCCTGTTTTTTCGAGCATCTGTGTAAGCTCCTCAGGTTGTGTAATATCCGTAGTTGTGGCTTCAGCTTCGGTAGTCTTCGGCACCGCATTAACCACTTGCTCGTTAGTGGTCTCATTTGAGATTGTTGTAGTTGTTCCTTCAGGCGTGTTTAAACCCTTAATAAACAAAACACCCGAAACAGTACCAATTACCGAAAAAATCGCAACAACGCCTATTACAACCAGGGATATAATTAACTTCCTTTTGCTCATATCAGTAAATTATAATTACAGGATTCTTGCCACTGTCAAGATAACTGAGAAAATCGAGCATATCACTACCCGAAATATCCACACAACCGTGAGTTTCGGTAAGTGTATCGTTTTTACCGCAAAGGGTAATTACCGAACCGCAACCGGGTATAGCATTCGTGCTTGACATACCGTCTCCGTTAGCGGCAATATTAATGCAATAATTATGTCTGTTATCTTTAAAATATGAGCTGTACATAGGCTCGGCACTATCCCAATCCTTAGAATAGCTATCTGCATTCTGAAGGGTATTGTAATAGCGGGAATTAACGTCATCGACCCATACCGAATTTGAATCTATACGTTGAAAATCCATATCAGTACCCGGATCACTGAGACCGCAACAGAATGTCAAGTCAAATTCACCTGCGGGAGTGCATCCGTCACCCTCACGCTTACTGTAGGTAATACCGTTTTTACCGATTCTACCGTTTGCTGTAAGCTTTTCAACCCAAATATCATTTTCTTTTTCGTAGAGAGTAAGCGTTGTATAAGTACCATCACATTTAGCAAGTATATACTGCTCACATCCTGATGAAGCAGGAATCTTTTCGGGTAATTCTACAGGCACCGAGGTGTCGGAATTTTCACCGTTCTCGTTAAAATCAATGCTTCCCGCATCATCAGTATAATCGTCGTATTGCTGAACAACTGTATCATCGGTCTGAACGGAGCTTTGCTCCTTAGGTTTAATATAGTTGTATGCACCTATACCCAGAAGTCCTAAGGCTAACGCTACGGCACCGCCACCTACAAAAAGAACAAGAAGAACAATGACTATAATAAGAGGTGCCTTGCTTTTCTTTTTTGGTTGTGGTAAAGTATCAGTCACATTATCCGTATGAACGGAAACGGACGCGGAAGGCTCATTGCTCTTAATATCAACAAACATAGTTGCCGCAGGTATGGATTTATTACTTTCATCCGCAATACGAATTTCCATACCGTCGGAAAGCTTTACATCCTTTCGTTTTGCTCCGTTTACGCTTATTCCGTTCTTACTGTGGTTATCAAAAACCACCCAACCCATATTTGTGAACTGAAAATAACCGTGATGCTCGGACACAGCAGGAGAATTGATAAATATATCATTAGCGGGACTGTTACCAAAGGTAACCCTTTCTTTACCATACGAGCTTAAATCCGTAGTAAAAATTGAACCTGCACCGTTATAAACATTAATAACCACAGACGCTAAATTTGCACTCATCAAACCACCCCATATATTTTGATGATTTGATTATAGCAAAGGTATTTAGCCTTGTCAAACCTTAATCTATACAATCCTTATCCGACCACTCGGAAGCGGGATTTTTATCCTTAGCTCCCCTGAAGAATTTTCGGGTGCGTTTTTCCATTTGGGGTGTCATGCCCTGTGCAATAGCGGGAAAATCGTTTTCCGTATTGGCGGTTGGCTGAATATTATAGGTGCCGTAGGCATTTATAAGTTCCTCGCATGTATCAGGATTGCAAACAGAATAATCAACAGAGATATCTGCAGGTGGCTCAAACTTCTGATTATGAATATCCACCTGAGTACGCTCTTTTTCACCTTTATTTTTTGATTTCTTTTTATATTCAGACATAAAAAACTTCCTTTCTACGGATAGTATCCGCAGAAAGGAAGCCGCTATGCAATATTATAATAAATCCTCGTTATAAGCCGCCCTTACACCGCCTATAAACTTAGGGCGTGTACGAGCACCTGTAACTAAAGCCTCGCCGATTTTGTGGTTTTTAAGCCTTAATGGTACGGCAACCTTTTTAAGGTGCATACCAATCATTGTAAGACCGATATCAAGACCTGCATCCGCCTTGATATCTTCTAAAGCCACAGGGTCGGCAAAAGCCTTGTAGGCTTGTGTGGCAAGTGAACCACCCGCTTTAGGCTGAGGAACAACGTTCACACAATCGGTAAAGGGTACCGCCTTACGCTCGGTAATAATTGCACGGTTAAGATGCTCACAGCACTGAACGGCAAGATAAAAGCCATTTTCCTTAGTGTAGTCGTAAAGGGCGTTAAAAATCTCCCCCGCTACATCGTAATTTGAATTGGTGCCGATTACTGAGCCCACAACCTCACTGGTTGAACAACCCACAACCACTATATTACCCTCTTTTAATTTTGCTCTTTCGCAAAGCTCACAAATTGCGGCTTTCGTTTGCTCATAAATTGTATTTGTCATAGATATACCCTACTTTTCAGATATTTACTAACCCTATTATATACCCCAACAGACTATATAACAACCAACTAACAAAGGCTTGGTTAGAAAAATATATAAATTTAAATACTTGTTACTCCTCAACCACTGTAGCACAAGTCAGTTCTTCCATATCAACTGTTTCCTTCTCGAATTGAGAAGCATACTTATCCTGATAGTAGCTTTCGTTTTTGGAAGTGAAGCTACCGTCGGGTGAATATGTAATAACCTTGCAACCACGCTGAGCACCCCTGCCCGAAATACCGACGTAAGCAAGGTAGTCAATGCTCATACCATAGCTCAACTGAATCCCCTTGTATTCAAGGCTAAAATTGTTTTCATGGTCATGACCGCAAAAAATAGCCTTTGTTGAGCCTAATTCTAACATTGCTTCGAAAAGACCGTCTTCACCATCACCCAGGAAAACAATTACTCCGCCTTCACCTGCAATACCCTCAAGAAGCTTTACGTTTTCGGTATCCTTGAAGTCGTTATCCATATATTCATACCAAGCATCCTGATACTCCTTTAACGGAATATGGAAAAACGCAGTTGATTTTGGCACGGAAGTTTCTTCACCGGAAATTGCTCTGTTATGTGCGGTGAATTTTTCAACACATTCCCTGTACCACTCAACCTGATTTTCGTGGATATTATCATAATCATGACCAAAGCCTAAAATATCATGATTCAGATAAGAATGGCTATCAAACGTAAAAAGTGACTGAGTAATTTCGCCCTTTGAGTTTTTAATATTTATAACACTATTACCATAACCATCAATACTTTCAGGACCACTTTTGAAAAGGCAGTATTTAAAACCGCTGTTTTCATAAAAGTCTGCTATTTGTTCTCTATTGTAATCACTATACTCTTCAGTATCGTGGTTACCGAAGGTAACCGTCCAATAAACACCAAGCTTTTCCATAAGCGCAGCAAAAAGCTCTGCAGATGCTAAATTATCATCCGTACCTGCCTGAGGCGGTATCGGGTATGCAATATCACCTGTAATAATTACTAAATCGGGCTTTTCTGCAGTTACCATAGCAGCAACCGCATTGAGTGCCTTTAAGTCCTTACCATGGCACATCCAACCTGCGCCGATGTGAATATCCGTAAGCTGAAGAACCTTGAAATCCTCATCGGTTGTAAAAGTCCAGTAACCGTTTTCATCTTCAACAGGCACTAACTGATTTTCAATTTTCACCTGTTCAAAGCTCTCGACCTTTTTCATATTATTGCTTCTGCCCGCTACAGTTATCACTGAGGTTACTGCAAAAAACAAAATCACTAACGCAAGAATAATACCTATAATTTTTAAAAACCTTTTTCCTTTCACGTTACACCACCCAACAAAAATGATAACAAAAAAACACGATGTTTTCAAGTGGATTTTTGAAAACATCGTGTTGAAGATTTGGTTTGACAGAGAATAATGTCCTTTTATAATCTGTCAGTTTTAATATTTGTATTGCAAATTCGGTTGACATATCTGCAAGTTTGTTTTCAGCCATTGAAATCACATCATTGAATACATTATATCACAGAGCTGAATGATTTCCAATGAAATCGCACGAGTGCGATGAAATCCGAGCAATGCTCGGATGAAATCTGCTTACGCAGATGAAATTAAATCCGTCCATTCTCCCAAGTAATTGGATTTCATCACGAAGTGATTTCATCCCACGACAGTGGGATTTATTCCGTCTACAAGGACGGATTTAGTTGAAAAGAAACCACATTTGTCGTAGACAAATGTGGGTTCTTTGTTGTGAAAGAGCGACCAAAAGTAGTGTGCATTATCTATTCGACAAATTGGAATTTATCTTTTTGGTAGTTTTTTGCACCAAGTCCATTTTCCACATTTAGTACACTTCAACAATCTTCTGGTTGGGGTTTGCATCAACAAGGCAATCCCTTTATAGTTAGGAACAAACATATTTTGACAATTCTTACATTCATAATATCCTGTCTC
>JAFYLQ010000037.1 GCA_017550105.1 Clostridia bacterium
GACAAATACGACCTTACCGTTACAGAAAACTTCGTTCACTACATCAGACCTCAGGAAAACTCATCCCACTTTAAAACAAGATGGGCTAAGGTTGGTAAAAAGGACGGCAGTGCACTTCTTGTTACAGGTCTTGAGGGTAAAGAGTTCTCGTTCAACGCTTCACATTACTCTGCAGAGCAGTTAACAGAGGTTAAGCACGACTTTGAGCTTAAGGCTGAGCCCTATACTATATTAAATATAGACGGCAGATTTAACGCTATAAGTGAAAGCACTGTTCTTGACAACGACGAAAACAACCGTCTCTTTGATGAAAAGAGTGTTGACTTCGGCTTCATTATTAAGCCCTGCAAATTCTAAGGGGGACATTAATTTGAAGGAAAAGAAATCGTTAAAAAATAAATTCACCTACGGTATAGGTGCTATCGGTCTTGACCTTAGCTATGGTATGTTTTACTCGTACCTTGCAAAATATATGACCGACGTTTTAAAGCTCAATAAAATTTTCTTGTTGCTTATAACACCCGTTGCAAGAATATGGGACGGTATTAACGACCCTATGATGGGCACCATCGTTGACAACACAAAAACCAAAATGGGTAAGTACCGCCCGTGGATTTTAATAGGCTCCTGCTGTAATGCGGTTGTGCTTGTGCTTCTTTTTACAAATCCCGGTCTTCAGATTGGCGGTATTCCGTTACATATTTACACCGCTATTCTTTACGTTTTCTGGGGTATGACGAACACCATGGCGGATATTCCCTACTGGTCAATGGTGCCGTCCTTTACAAGTGACCCCGCCGAAAGAAACATTATTGCCACCATTGCCCGAGCCTTCTCGGGTCTTGGTCAGGGCATAATATCAATACTCACCCCCGTGGTGCTTCCCCTTTTAAGCGTTACCTTTGACCCTAACACAAACGAAAAGGTATGGGATGCAAGGGGCTTCAGTATATGGGCGCTTATTTGCGGTGCTTGTCTTATCGGCTTTTCAAGTCTTTCGGTTGCAACCACCAAGGAAAAGCACATCGTACCCCCTACTGCAGAAAAATTCACCTTTAAAAAGATGTTCAGGATTGCAAAGGGCAACGACCAGTTATTGGTATTTATGTTATTTGCAATGCTTTCAAATGCAGGGTGGTATATGATTTCGGGTGTGGGTGCCTATTACTTTGACGTGGTTATAGGTGATATTGAAGCACAAAGTCTTTTCAACACCATTGGTGCCGTGGGCTCGGTACTCGGTCTTTTGGTAGTACCCCTGATGACCAAATTCACCACAAGACGCCGTACCTACCAATTCTCGCTGACTATGGCAATTGTAGGCTTTACGGGCACTATGGCTTTTGCAAGTTTCTTCGGTGAGCCAAAGCTTATGGCAATGAATATAAGCTACCTTGTGGCTTCCATAGGCGTTGCATCAATGTTCGTGTCACAGACCGTTTTCCTTGCAGACATAGTTGACTACGGTCACGTTAAGCAGGGCTTCCGCTCAGAGTCCATAACGTTTTCAATGAAGGGCTTTCTGCAGAAGATGGCTTACACCATTCAGACAATTATTCTTTTTTCAGGGCTTCAGATTTCAGGCTACGACGAAACCCTGCACGCGGCAAACTCTCAGGGCGTTAAAACCTCAATCAGCGTTATGATGTTGGGTGTGCCCATTATATTGTTTGTTATATCCCTTTTGATATTTACCTTTAAGTTCAAGCTTCACGGTAAATATATGGAAGAAATAACCGCAAAGATAAACGAAATGAAAGAGGGAGTTTAATATATGGCAATGGCTTTGAATTGGGGCTTGATATTGGCTATTTTAGCAATACTTCTTGTAGTTTTCTTAGCAGTTGTTACGGTAGCAATAATCGTTGCAGTTGTATTAATTGTAAAGAAAAAGAAGATAAGCCAACAGGAAGTTCCCGTTGACGATATACAGAACCCAATTAATAAAGTTCCCAAAGAATAGAGGTAAGAGAACTACCCACCACCGCTCCGATAAACTGTATTATAATTTTAAGTTTTAGATACGCTTAAAGGCAAAACTAAAAAACAGCTTGACACAAGGCGGTCCCCCTCCCTTTTTGCTACGCAAACTGGGATGATAAGGACCTCCCACCATCGCAAGCGATGGTCCCCCCTCCTCCTAAAGCAGGAGGGCGAGGCTTCGCGTTACAACTACTTAATCTATAATCGGCGTAGCCCCGAAACTAACAACTTGCCACTTTCAACTTACAACTTATAATTCGGCACGAAGTGCCCCACATTCATTATTCATTATTCATCATTCATTATTCATTAAAAAATCCCCTCACCGAAGTGAGGGGATTTTTATTCATCAGCTGCCTAAGATTTTTGAAGTTACGCCATTTTCAACAGATGTGAATTTACAGTATTCCTCGATGGGGTATTCAACCTGACAGCCTTCGCCTGTTGCAAAGGCTACGTCCCAATCCTCAATACCGAAAACACTGCCTAAAAGATCAAGGTCTTCCTTTGAAGTGGTGCAGGAAGCACCGATCACACCTGTACCTGATGCTGTAATAAACATTGCACTGGGCTTAATGTACATATTCATTTACATAACCTCCCCTACAGGTAAAAAGTCGAAGATACCCATAATAATTTCAATAAGCATAGCGATAAGCTGTTCGATGAAGGACATTGAGCCGGTTGCTGAATCTGAGCCGCCATTGTCGGGCTCTGTTGCACCGTTATCGCCACCTGTTGTGTTGTCGCCGTTATCAGGAGTTACATCCTCCTCAACCACGGTTGTAACAACACCGTTTACAACGGTAGCTCTTACGGGTGCTGCCGCAAAGGCTTCTTTTGCTTCGCCCATATCCTCTTCAGTAACGATTTCCATTGCAGCACTACCGGTAAGCTTAACTGTATTAACCGCAAGAACGCCTGAGCCTGTGTTCTGAATTGTGAGGGTTGCAATACCTGCATCGTCAATTACTAAACAATCGGTTACATCGTAGTACATTTCGGTTGCACCTTTAATCTCAAAATCGGTTGCACCGATTTTAACTGTTGCTGTACCCTCTACGGCTCTGAGACCTAACTGAACTCTTGAACCGGGAGCAGGAAGCTGAGCCTTAAGAACAAGTGCATCTGAGCCGTTTGCCTTAAGATAGAACTCGTTCTGAGGACCGAAGCTCTGATAGTTTGCGAAAGTAAGCTCACCGTCAGTAACTGTCTTTTCAACGTATGCAAGACCTGAAAGGCTTGTGTTCTCTGTACCGATGTGGTTTTCGTTGATACAGGTAATTACGTTGTGGTATGTTGCATCCTGTTCCTTAGCTATATAGTTAGTTTCCTCTGAGGATATGGGATAGTAAATGCGGAAGCCGTCAATGTAGCAATCAAGAGAAGTGGTAGTTTCACCTGCTCTGTTTGTTTTAACGTTGCCCTTAGCACCTGTACCACCGTTAAGGATTGAATTATCATCGAACCATACAAGCTCAAGGTCTGCGTTTGCAAGGTCGCTTAAGCCCATATCCTTAAGAATTGCCTTTGCCTGTGCCTCGTCAATAGCACCTGTTTTTGCATCAAGCTTGCCGTTAGCAACCTTTGTGCCCTTAACAGATTTAGCAAGAGCGTTTGCATTTGAAAGGTAAAGAGCGTTAACCTCTACTGTATAGGTATCGTGCTTTTCACCATTGAATTTAACAACGGGTGTCTGACAAACAAGTCCGTCGCTGTTTGCGATGGAGGCAATGCCGTCTGCAGCATTATAATAGGTATCAACAACGTAGCCCTTAACGAGCTTGCCGCTTGAATCCTTAACTGATACTGTCATAATACCTGTGTTAGGACCGCAAGCAGAAATAAGGTCGAAGCCTTCACCAACGAAGTCGAAGGTCTTTGCAACGCTACGCTTGTTGGTTGATGAAACTGTAGCCTTTGAAACTGTGCCGTTTGAATGGTCGTTATCTGCTATTGCATAAGCATCGTCGTAGCCGTAAACGTCTGTAACGTTATTGGTAAGAGTCTGATTTGTTCTGAGCTGAGTTCCCTGATTCTCCCAAGCAGCACCTGTTGAACCGTTTTTGTCAACCACGTAATTCTCTTCGAAGAGAACGTTTGATGCGGGAACAACCTTAATTTCGAACCAGTCGTAGGAGCCGTCGTCACGCTGAATTAAGCAGTAGCCTGAATCAACAAAGTTTGTGGGAGTCGAGGTATAAATAAGGTCGAGATTGTTGTTTGTGATTTCAACAAGACCGTTTTCGGATTCTGTCTTGTAAGCGAGATTTCCGTTTGCATCACGCTGAGCAGAAAGGTCCTTACTAACTGACTTAAGTGTACCGTTAACGTCCGAGTCATACATGGGAAGACCGTAGTCAAGAACGTAGGTATATTCAGGAATGTTGAAGTAGGATGTGGGCAAGTATTTGAATGCCACGTCGTTATCCATATTTGTCTTATTCTTGAAAAGACCTGTTGTTTTGGTATTGTTGATTGATGTGTTCTGAATCTTCTTGGTTTCGTCGGCAAGAAGACCGCTGATTGTAATACGGAGCTTTCTACCGGGAGTAGTTCTGTTTTTAGCAACGTACTCCTCAGCGTAGTGGTAATTTGTTACGGTGATTGTTTTGTTAGAAACGTCTGTTGTGCACTGAATATTTGCTGCATCACTTGAGTTTTTAGCAATATCTTCAGCTGAATCCTTGAAGGAGAAACGGCCAACCTGGTCATATTCACCTGTAACAAGGTCAACCTTAACAGAGTAGCTACCATCCTCGGGGAATTTAAAAGCATCGCTCAACTGCTCACGAAGGTATGAGTTAGCATCAAGGTTATCAAGACCAACTGCCGCATTCTGTGCAACCTCTTCAGTAGTCATAGAACCGAAGTTAACGAAGTTGTTCATTGTAGTGGTTGCAAGTGAGAGTGAGTAGTTAATACCGTCAACGCTCTGACCACCAAGGGAAGTAAGGCTTGTTGCGGCGGCATACTTACTTGAAACACCGTCCATATAAGCCTTCTTGTTAAAGCCGCTTACCTCGTTATTACCAATAAGAACTGAGTAAACGAAGGCACCGCTATCCTTAGCAGTCTGTGCTTTACTGATAACTGAGTTTGCAGCAGCTGTTGTTGAGCTACCGCCGTCAGCACCGGGGATACCGTCAGTAATGAAGATGATTGCAAGGTTTGTGTCACCGTCTGCCTTATAGTTTTTACCTGAGTTTGCAATAAGAGCATTTACATAGTCAAATTCAATACCGCTATTATTTGTCTGAGCGGAGGTTGTAAGGTTATTAATATAGGGCTTAAGCTGGTCAACTGCACCTGTTGCCCAGAAAGCATTTGTATAATCACTTGTTGAAAGTATACCTGATTTGGTAATAAAGCCGCTGGAAGAGTCTGCGCCGTACTGAACAAGAGCAATTCTGTTACCGCTATTCTGTGCAGCTATATCTGTAACAAGGTTATTTATTGAATTCTTTAAGGTATCAAGACGTACATGGTCGCTTGTGTATGCGGAGTTAATATCGTCGAAACGATAGTGAAGACCCTGATAAACGTCTTCTTTTCGTCTGTTAGTATTACTAGTTTTTGTTGAATAGTCGGACTCGTTTTCACCGCTGTCAACCCATGCCTTCCACTCGGTGTAGGTTCTACCAACGGGGTTAATTGCGTGGTCCTGAACACAGTAGTAAAGACCGTCGTCAGCAATATAATATACATAATATTTCTGACGCATTTTTGTGATCATACCAAGTGTTTTCTTAAGCTCGGTTGTATTAACAGCCATATAAGCCTTGTAGTATTTACCATCGGTGTGCTTGAAGTAAATATCCTCTTCAGGGTTACTAAAGCCGTAACCGCTAACGCCCGTGCCGTTATCGTCAGAGGTGTTAGCTTCAATGCTGAGTGATGAAACGCCAAGGCTACCGGGGTATTCAATAATACCTGTACTACCCTCTGCAGCCATTGATGAAGAAGTATCGGCTACGATAATGTAGTCGGTGGGTCTTTCGCCCTTATACTGGTAGTGGTTGGGAGAAATTGCAAAGGTTTCAAGAGTAACTGTGTAAGTACCGTCTGCCTGAAGCTCTGCATTAAGGTCTGTGTAAACACGGCTTTCGTAGGTTGATGAAACCTCGTCAACAACACGGCGGTAAATCTGGAATGCACCGTCCTCATAAAGAACGTCGTCATCACTTGTGTCAATCTGACCGCCTAAAATATTTGAGCCCGTGGAGTTCAAGGCGTCGCAGTGGAAAGTACCGTGAACTTCAGTAACACCGTCAAAAATGGGGTAGCTTGAAGCCTTTGATGAATAATATGCATTTGCCTTTGTGTTGTAATTAGCGTTGATACCGTCATTACACCAGAGGTAATAAGTACCTGCATTTGAAAGGTAGAAGTAACCGCTGCTATCCTCTAACTGACCGATGTTAATATCTTTAAGTTTTGCTGTATTAGAAGGCGCCATTGTAATCATTTTGCCGTCAAAATACAAGCTGTCATTGTTTGCGAAATATGTTTCGGTAGATTTGATAGAGTACTGTGTGCCGTCAATCTTGTTTATTGTCCAACGGATGCTTTCGATATCGTCAACGTCGGGCTCTTCAAGGTAAAGGATATCCTCGTCGTTAACACCCTTTTCGAAGGAGTAGTGGCTGATGGGGTGAGCAATCATACCGTCGTAGCCCTTAAGAACGTCGGTGGAGCTTTTTGAAAGCTTGTGACCGCTGAAGTTACCGTCTGAATTAAGAGCATAAAGGTAGTTCTTCTGTGTAACGGGGTCCTTTTCGTCGGATTCGTGAAGAATGATGTATTCGTCGCCGTCCTTAATATCTGCAAGGCTGTGAAGTTTTTCGTAATAGATACTCTTTTCGGGCTCAGCAACTGTGATCTCCATAAGCTCGTAGGGGTCAAGCTCCCAAACAACGTCAATAGGATGATTACAGTTACCGGTAAATGTACCTGCTTCATTGAGATATTTGTTTGATGCACTTTCGAAGGTGATAAAGATTTTGTCATTAACAACACAAAGACCCTCGGACATGGGCATCATGGCAAAGCGTTCGTAGTTCTGAATATCGTAAGCCATAACAGGCTGTGTGCCATTATGTGTGTTAAGAGTTATACTCTTGGTACCGGGCTGTGAAAGGTCGATATCAGCAACGATAAGTGAGCTGTAAGGATCCATACCACCGAGTGAAACGGAGTTTGTGCCTTCACCTGTACCGAATGAACAGCTGAGGTAAAGCTTACCGTTATCAACAACGGCGTACTGAACGTCCTTGATAGCGTTGTTAAGACCGATTGTGTACGAGGGGTTACCGCGGCAATCCTTGCCGGTTGCACCCATAAGGTTATTCCATTCTTCTGCGGAAGAGCTACCCTTGAGCTGATAACCGAAAACCATTGAGTTGTATTGGTCATGGGCAGGAACAGAGTAGTCGGTAGCAGCAACGGAGATACCTAAAATCTTAACACCCATATCGTAGAAGTTACCGGTCCAAAGGATACCGTTGTCGTAACAAACGTATGCGGTGTAAGCGGTTTTGTCACCGTCCGCAATTGAACCTATTTCGTTGAATTCAACCATATCAACAAGCTGAACAGCAGTGTGCTGACCTAAAGGTGCGTTTTCGAAAGCAGAAAGAGGTGCGTATGCAATCTGTCTGTCGTCGTCACCGCAAGCGTAGTAGATATTGTTCTCGGAAACCGCAATACCACCACCGTGTTCCGTGTTTGCAGTACCGTCGGGGTTAAGGAAGGAGAACATTGCTACGAATTCACCTGTAGCAGCATCAATTGCAAAAACCTTTGATGACTGTACTGTTTCGCCATCTGCTGCGTTGTGGTATGCAGTAATGAGCATCCAGTCCCTACCGGGGTAGTAGGTCATACCCTGGATAACGTAGTCCTGGCTTGGGTTAAGACCGGGGATAACAATGTTTGTGGGGCTGCTTGCACCGTTAAGATACGCTGCAGCGTAGTTGTCGTAGGTTGTAACATATGAGCCGTCAGTACCAACGATACGTTCCTGAGTAACGCCGTCGATAGTGGTAGCTGCATCTGCATCAACCAAAAGTGTGGGAATCGCTACCACGAAGGTAGTCGCTACCATTATTGCAGTAAGCACTAATGATATGATTCTCTTAGACTTTCTCATAGAAAAACCTCCATTCAGTGTTTTCAAAAAAGGGTGCACTTCGACACCTATAAATTTACAGTTTCATTCTACAACATACTTTTATATATTGTCAATATTTTTCAGCACAAAAAAAGGGTCAAAAAAACGGTTTTTTTATTGATTTTTCAAGGTTTTGGGCTTGTTTTTCTCATAGGGAAAAATAAAGGGACGCTCCACCGAAAAAACGATGAAGCGCCCCATTTTCTTTTTTGAAATTATAATAATTTTGAAGTGTCTAAACTCTCGTATTTTGTTATGAATTTTTTGAAGAAGCCAAGCATTTTTTCACAACCGCCCTGTGAGTTGCTTTCGCAGTTCAAAACAAGCAAGGGCTCGTGGACACTCATTCTTAAAAGCTGCCAGCCGTCACCGTTATTACAGTCAAAATTCACCCTCACTCCCTCGTGGTTAACAGGTGCTACCGTAATACCCTCGGTGGCTTCGCAAAGAGCCTTGAAATCATTAATAACAGAAAGACCGTAGTCCTTGAAATCGTCGAGCTTTATAGTGAACCTTACCTCTTTTTCCTCAAGGGGGATTTCAAGATTTTCGATTAAAGCACCTATGGTTTTGCCCTGTTTACGGAGCTTTGCCGCCTCAATAATTATCTTGGTCACAAGGTAGGCACCGTCGTCAAGATAATAGTTCTCCCTGAAGGCGGCGTGACCCGAGGTTTCTATGGCAAGGGGTGCGTTTTTGCCCTCTTCATTCTGAAGCCTTATGGCTTCATCAATAACGTTTTTGTAGCCACGCTTAAACCTGTGGTGAACGCCACCAAGGTCATTTTCAATAAATTTATTAAGTCCGTCGGAGGTAACAGAATCGGTAACGATTGTGCCCCCCTCGTTACCCTTAAGGGCAATATATGAAGCAAGGGCAACAAGCTTGTTACGGTTGATTTCGTTAGCTTTTTCGTCAACACAGGCAGCACGGTCGCAGTCCGTGTCAAAAATAACGCCAAGGTCCGCATTACTCTCAGCAACCGCCTCGCAGATTGACTGCATTGCCACCTTGTTTTCGGGGTTGGGAATGTGATTGGGGAAGGTGCCGTCGGGGTCTAAATAACGGCTTCCGTCAGTGTCGGCACCAAGAATTTTTAAGACTCTTTCGGCATAAAATGCACCTACGCCGTTACCTGCATCAACCACAATTTTAAGTCCCTTAAGGGGCTTGTCATAATCCTCGGCATTGACGCCTTTTTTAATCATTTCGCAAAGGTCGGTGCAATATTTTTCCATATTGGGAAGCACCGAAACCCCTTTATTTTCAAGGGATTCGGGCGTTTCAATGTTTTCGGCAGATGATAAAATCACCTTTATGTCGTCACCTGAAAAGCCCCCCTCACGGGTGAAAAATTTAAGCCCGTTCATCTCCATAGGAAGATGACTTGCAGTGATTTCAACGGCGGAGTCAACACCGAAATTTATAACGGACATAAACATTGAGGGAGTGGACGAAAGACCGCAGTCAAGAACCCCTACACCAAGGGTTGAAAGGGCCTTGCAAACGGTGTCGGCAATGCGGGTTGAGGACACGCGTGAGTCATAGCCAACGGCAATCTGAAGGTCAGTTTTTGACAGTTTGTTTTTGAGAAAATCCACGTATGCACAGACGATTTTAACAAGTCTTTCGTCGGTTAAATCTACACCTTTGCCGTCCTTTTCAATAGCAGTGCCACGGATATCGGTACCGCTTTTTAAATACATAAGCTTATCCATTATACTCTCTCCTTATAACGTAATAAACACGCTCCGTATCCTCTTTGGGAAGGTCGAAGGTAAGGTCCGCATAGCGGTTTAAAACCTTAAAGCCGCCACCCTCAACCGCAGAGGTTATTTCATCGTCGGTAAATGCAAGTTCCTTGAAATTTTCATTAAAGCGTTGGTAGTTTTTGCCGTCCTTTATGAAGAAATCAAGGTTAATGCCGACGGTTTTTTTGTCATCAAAAAGGCGGTTCTGCCACACGCAGTAAACGTCCTTTTCGTCGTAAACAAAGGTGTTATTGGCAAGTATTTTTTGGTGTTTATAAAGGGTGTTGACGTCAAAGACCATTACACCGCCATCGTCAACGAAGTTTTTAAGGGTTGCGAAGGTCTTTTTTAAATCATCGTATGATGAAAGATGATTTATACTGTCAAGGGAGCAAACCACCGCACCCACGGTGCCGTAAAGGTCGGTTTCCTCCATTTTCTGACACAAAAACATAATGCCGTGACCCTCGGAAAACGCCTTATTCTGAGCCTCCATAAGCATATCCTGAGAAGCGTCGGTAGCAATAACCTCGTATCCCCTTTTAGCAAACTCGACGGACAAGGACCCCGTGCCACAGGCAAGGTCAAGAAGAAGCCCGTCGGTAATATTATTCTGTTTTAAAATCTCGGTAATGTATTGCGCACGTTTTTCGTAGTCCACGTTGAAGGTAAGACTGTCGTAAACGGCGGCAAATGATGAGTAGGACATAGTAAGCTCCGTATTTAATAATTTAATTTTATAACTTGTTTTGCATTTTGCATTTTAGCGTTAGGCGAACACAGTTGGTGTCTTTTTTATATTAACATAAAAAAGGACTTTTAACAACAACCCCTTAATAGTTGAATTGCAAAAAAAGAATTGGTTATTTTTGTAAAACTTGCACACTTTAAAGGCTTGGTTAAGTATGCTAATATAATGTTATTAAATACTTTAATCTTTTAGGGGGATTAAATATGAAAAAAACTTTTTCGGTAATACTTGCAGTTATTATTATCGCAATCGGTGTTCTGCCCTGCTTTGCGGCAACCGACCGTTGCACCTGCGGTGAACCTCCCATTATTTACATTGCGGCTCTCGGCAGCGGCTCGGTGTATCTTGACGAGGGCACCGAAAACCAACGCACACTTTTCCGTCCCGAAACAAGCGATATTTTAAATGATTTCGCTCCTCTTGTACCGGCGGCAGGTCAGCTTTTGCTTGACCATAACTACGACGCCTTCGGTGACGTTTTAATCGACTGTGTAAATCAGTCCTTCGGTATGCTTGCAATGGATAACGAGGGTAACTCGCACGAAAGAGTTACCACCGAGGAATTCCACCCCGAGGCAGAGCCCGTGCACAGTATTGACCACAACTATTATTTCGGCTACGATTTCCGTGTTGACCCTGTTGAAAACGCAAAGAAAATGCACACCTACATTCAGGAGGTTAAGGAGCTTACAAAACACGATACGGTAAGGCTTAGAGCATCCTCAATGGGCGGCGTTGTTACTATGTCCTACATCAAGCTTTACGGCACCGACGATATTGAAACAATCATCTTCCAGTGCTGTCCCTTACAGGGCACTGCAGTTGCAGGCGAGCTTTTCAACGGCAAGGTGCAGATTGACAAGGACGCCCTTGTTAACTACGCTAACTGTGCAATCCCCGACGTAGGCAGTGATGCTCTTGCAGGTATTCTTTACACCCTTGTGGAAATGCTTGATGCAGGCGGTGTGTTCACAGGTCTTGTGGGCGTTGCAGACGAGCTTGTTTTAAACCTTAAGGACAGAGTTTTTGACGAGGCGCTTATACCCATTTTCGGTAATATGGCAGGTATATGGAGCTTTGTTCCCGACGAATATTACGAGAGCGCTAAGGTGTTTATGGGTATTTCCGAAAGCACCCACCCCGTGCTTCTTCAAAAGCTTGACTTCTACCACTACGAGGTTCAGCAGAAGTGCGAGGAGCTTCTTAAGGACGCTCAGGCTAACGGCACAAAAATCTACATCGTTGCAGGCTACAATATGCAGCGTACTCCCCTTGTTACCGCTTACAAAAACAACTCCGACGGTACCGTTGACACACAGTACGCCACAATCGGCGCTACCTGTGCATACTACGGCGAAATGCTTCCCGAGGATTACACTCAGGCACGTTATCCCGAAACAAGATACATCTCACCCGACAGAGTGATTGATGCTTCCACCTGCGCACTTCCCGAGTGCACGTGGTTCATTAAGGATATGCTACACAGTACGACCCACGACGGCCACGATGAATTTTATAAGGTGCTTTTCAACAGTGATATTCAGTTGACCGTTAACGATATGCCTGAATATCCGCAGTTTATGCAGAATGACGTTAATAATCAGACCTTCACAAAGGTTAAGGCAACCCTCGGAAGTGAGCTTCTTGACGCCTTGAGTGACGCTTCAAGTCAGACCAGCTTCCTGAACGTTATGAAGCTGATGGTCGCATTCTTTGAATCACTTTGGAAATTTATGATTGGATAAAAAAGTCCCGACCGATTGGTCGGGGCTTTTTTTATAATGTGTCAAGTGTCTGCTCGTAGGCGGGAAGAAACTCTTCCATAAACACGTTTGCTTCGGGGATATCGGCTTCCTCAATACGCTTTCTTGTGGCCTTTTCCGCCTCAATAAATTCCGTATTACCTGCCTTACGCTCCTCAATACATTTAATGAGGGCGCTTATTTTGTCGGCGACCTTAACAAGGTGCTTAAGCTCATCATCATTTTCCGTAATCAAATCACGGAAATCATCCTGCAAATCGGCGGGTAATTTGCTCAGAAGCTTTTCGTTGGCAGAATCCTCCACCGCTTTGAACGCCATTAAAATATCCTTATTCTGATATTTTACGGGGGTTGGCATATCCCCTGTTATAATCTCGTGGGCATCGTGATAAAGACCAAGAACCGCCGCACGGTCTGCATTGTAGCTTTTACCGAAGCGTCTGTTACCGATTAAGGCAAGAGCGTGGGCTATGACAGCCACCTCTTTTGAGTGACTGTCAAGGCTTTCGTTTTCGGTGTTTCGCATAAGTGCCCAACGGTCAATGTACTTCATACGCGATACCATAGCAAAAAAACTATAGCTCATAATTCACCAATTATTTTAATTTAATCTTAAAGGTTTTAATTTCAAAGGGCTTGAAGGTTGCAGTAAGGGTATTACCCGCAAACTCAACAGCCTCGTCAAGCTCTTCCATAAGGTTACACTCGGTAGCCTCGGCAAGTTCACCTGCAAAGGTAAGGACTGCGGGAGTTTTGGAGTTCCATGTTTCGTATGCTCTTACGATGATGTGGTCCGTGTCCTCGGCAACCTTAACGGTTTCAACAACAACGTTTGACTTGTTACACTCAACAAGTGAATATTCACTTGGAAGTGTGCCCTTGTGAGCCGCAACGGGAACCGCATATAACGGGAAGTTCACGTTGAAGGACTCGGCTACTACGCCTGAGTCGGAGGCTCTGCCCTCGTGAGGATAAATTGAGAAGGTAAATGAATGCTTCTCTCTGTCCTGAAGGTGGTTGGGACTTGTAGCGCAACGGAAAAGTGTGGGTCTGATATGACCGTCCTTTACGTCACAGCCGTATTTACAGTCGTTGAGAATTGAAAGACCGAAGCCGTTATCGGAAAGGTCAACCCATTTGTGCATACTTTCCTCAAACTGTGCAAATTCCCAAGTGGTGTTGGTGGTTGTGGAACGCTCGATATTACCGAACTGAATGTCAAAGGTAGCCTTTGTTGCGTTAACGTCCACGGGGTAATCCGCCTTAAGCACAACGTGGTCCTCGTGCCAGTCTGCCTCGTAATCAACGTCGATTCTTTCAAGGTCGTTATAAATGCAGTAATACTCGGTAAAGGTTGAATTTCTGAAGGTTCTGTCAACCTTATAAACGGCTCTTACAGAACCCTTTTCAATGATTTCGGCATTCTTGAAATCAAGGCTCCAGCTCTTTTCGTCAAAATAGCACTTAATATCCCATGCCTCGTGGTTGTGGGGTCTGTCCTGATATGCAATAACCTTACCAACTGTTGCACCCTCGGGTGAAACGCTTCTGCCCGTCTTTTTGTGAACGAGACTTCCAATGTTACCCTCGGCGTTAAATTCAACGCTGAAGTAGGGTGTTTCGGCACCCTCAAGTGTAGCATTAACAGTATCAAATACTGCGGGAGCACATCTTCTTACCTCGTAGCTTGTGTAGCCCTTGGGACAAGCCTCGGCAATAAACACAATTTTGCCGTCGTAGGTTTTCTGATATGCTACCTCGTTACCCTTGGTGTCAAATATTGCAAAGTCGCCATCGTAGGGAATTTCGCAGATAACGGCATCCTTACGTCTGAAGCCTGTGGTATTAAAGATAACAATACTGTCGTTTTCAAGGTTCATTTGTGAAATGAGGGCACCCTGAGCCTCACTTGCCATAGCACAGCCCTCATTAAGAACTCTTTCGTAATCATCCTTGCTATCCTCGTAAACTACGGAGATTGATGAACCGGGAAGAATATCGTGGAACTGATTAAGAAGAATTGTTTTCCAGTTTTTAAGGAGCCTTGCCTTGGGATACTCAAAGCCCACCTGCTTGTTTGCAATGGAGCAGAGTGTTTCAACGTCGTGGTAGAGGCACTCGCTCTTACGGTTATATTTTTTGTTTCTTGCCTGACTTGTAAGAGTACCGCGATGGAATTCAAGGTACAATTCACCGCACCAGGTGGGAAGGTGCTTGTTATCCATAACCTGTTTTTCAAGATTTCTAAAGAAATCAAGTGAAGTGGACTGCTTAACAACGGGACAACCCTGAATGCCCTTTGTCATACGTCTGCCGTACTCGAGCATTTCGATGGTGGGTCCGCCGCCACCGTCACCCCATCCGTAGCTCATAAGGTAATCCTTGCCCAAATCCTTCTGTGAGTAACGCTTATAACCGCCGATAACGTAAAGGGGTCTTAATTTACTGTTGTAGGTGGTCTGCCAGTTCTGACGCTCGTCCACCGTAGCGTGACATGAGGGCGGGAAATGTGAAAGAACCTCGGTTCCGTCAATACCACGCCACTTGAAGGTATCATAAGGGAATTTATTGTATTCGTTCCAACTGATTTTGGTTGTCATAAAGTATTCCATACCGCACTTTTTAATAAGCTGGGGTATGGCTGCAGAATAACCGAAAACGTCGGGAAGCCACATAATTTTGTTGTCAACACCGAACTCGTCACGGAAGAAGCGTTTGCCCACAAGGAACTGACGAACAAGCGCCTCACCTGAAGCAACGTTTGTGTCCGCTTCAACCCACATTGAGCCTTCGGCTTCCCATCTGCCCTCTTTTACACGCTCCTTAATACGCTCGTAAACCTCGGGATAATCCTCCTTAACGTATTCGTAAAGCTGAGCCTGTGAGGACATAAATTTATACTCGGGATATTCCTCCATCAATTTAAGAACGGTTGAGAAGGAACGACAAGCCTTTTCACGGGACTGACGTAATCTCCAGAGCCATGCAACGTCGATATGGGTGTGACCCACAGCCCAACAGGTTGCTTCTTCAAATTTGCCGTAAAGATTTTTGTCAAGGTACTCGGAGGCTTCGATACAGGACTGACGGAAAGCCTCGCGGTCGTTTGTGTCAATATCAAGAATATTACAAGCCTGATTAAGGGCATTAAGAATATTCACACGGGCGTCGCTGTCCTCACCGTGGTATTTGGCAACCTTAAGAGGTGTAATAATGTCAAAATAAGTAGCAAAAGCCACGTCATCAAACGCCTGAAGCTGAGCACCAAGCTGAATTTCACCCTTCCACTCAAAGTCGTCGGAATAGGCGTTGATGTAAATTTCAAGCTCCTCGCCGCCCTCGGCACAGGGAGTAAGGGTTACGTATTTATGGTTACTGTCGCCACCCTGAACCACCTTGCCGTTTACAAAAATAATAAACTGGGGATTAACGATATGCTCCCAACTGTGAGCATAGGGTACGATGTTATAAATAACGTGCTGACCCTTGAAGCTTTCGGGAATTTTAACGGTCTGCTTGAACCAACAGTAGCACTCGCGGTAGCCCCAATAATCCTTGTTGGCTCTGAAGGGTGTCCATTCGCCCTCGTTAATCTGCTCAACAGTATACTGACCGTCACGGAAAAGGAAATCCCCTGTGTCAACACTGTCAATAATAATGAATTTAGCGTACATATCACGTAAAATCTGATTGATACGACCGCTAATCATAAATCTTTCACTGTTTTTGTCGTGAAAATCAATTTCAAAATGTGCCATATTACACCTCGTGCATTAAATGATGTTATATCATATTAGCATAGAATATGTCATATTACAATAATTTAGCTCAAAAAAAGTATCATATTATCGTTATAATTCATAGTTGACTTTTGGAAAAATAAAAAGTACAATAATGGGTAATAACTAAAAGACAAAGGAGAGATTTTGAATGGCACATTACTGTCAGGAACCTTCAAGAACATTCAGTGAATATTTGCTTATCCCCGGTTACACAGGCCCCGATTGCATTCCCGCAAACGTTGACCTCAGCACACCCCTTTGCAAATACAGAAAAGGTGAGGAAGAATCACCCATCACCCTCAACATCCCCCTCGTATCAGCAATTATGCAGTCCGTTTCTAACGACACACTTGCAATTGCCCTTGCTAAGGAAGGCGGTATGTCATTCATCTACGGCTCACAGTCCATTGAGGACGAGGCTGCTATGGTTGCAAGAGTTAAAAGCTACAAGGCAGGCTTTGTTGTAAGCGACGCAAACCTTCGCCCCGACAATACCCTTGCAGACGTTGTTGAGCTTTACGACACTCTTGGCCACTCAACAATGGCAGTTACAGATGACGGCACAGCAACAGGTAAGCTCCTTGGTGTTGTTACCTCAAGAGACTACAGAATCAGCCGTATGCCCATGGATATGAAGGTAAGCGAGTTTATGACCACTCTTGACAAGCTCATTACCGCTCCCGCTTCCACAACACTTAAGGAAGCAAACGACATTATCTGGGAAAACAAGCTCAACTCTCTCCCCATTATACATGACAACGGCAAGCTTATGTACTTCGTTTTCCGTAAGGACTACGCTCAGCATAAAGAGAACCCTCAGGAAATCCTTGACAGCCAGAAGCGTTATATGGTTGGTGCAGGTATCAACACACGTGACTTCGCAGAGCGTGTTCCCGCACTTGTAGAAGCAGGTGCAGACGTTCTTTGTATCGACTCATCAGAGGGCTACACAGAATGGCAGAAGCGCACAATCGCCTTCATTCGTGAAAAATACGGCGACACAGTTAAGGTTGGCGCAGGTAACGTTGTTGACCGTGACGGCTTCCGTTTCCTTGCAAATGCAGGTGCTGACTTTATTAAGGTTGGTATCGGCGGCGGTTCAATCTGTATCACCCGTGAAACAAAGGGTATCGGCCGTGGTCAGGCTACCGCTCTTATTGAGGTTGCCGCAGCCCGTGACGAATACTTTGAGGAAACAGGCGTTTACGTGCCCATCTGCTCCGACGGTGGTATCGTTCACGACTATCATATGACACTTGCCCTTGCAATGGGTGCCGACTTTATGATGCTCGGCAGATACTTTGCAAGATTCGACGAAAGCCCCACACCCAAGCTCAACATCAACGGCACATACGTTAAAGAATATTGGGGCGAAGGCTCAAACAGAGCAAGAAACTGGCAGAGATACGACCTTGGCGGTTCTTCAAAACTCTCCTTTGAAGAAGGCGTTGACTCTTACGTAACTTACGCAGGTTCACTTCACGACAACGTTACAAAGAGCCTTTACAAGGTTAAATCCACAATGTGCAACTGCGGTGTTGTTACAATCCCCGACCTTCAGAGAGATGCAAAGCTCACACTTGTTAGTGCAACAAGTATTGTTGAAGGCGGCGCACACGACGTTACACTTAAAACAAATACAGGCAATATAAGATAAAGTAAAAATCCTCCGCTCGATGCGGAGGATTTTTTTTAGTTAGGAATTAGGAGTGAGGAGTTGAGGGGCTAACGCCGAATTATAATTCGTAATGCGTAATGCGTAATGCGTAATTATTGGGGCACTTCGTGCCGATTGTAGATTAAGTAAAAGTAATGCGAAGCCTCGCCTCCCTGCTTTAGGAGGGAGGGGGACCGTCGTCAGACGGTGGAGGGTCCCCGATAATTTTGCATTCTGCATTTTGCATTCTGCATTACTTATAGCTAACCTCTTTAGTTATTTCCTTTAAAAACTCAACCGACTTATTCATACACTCAACTGCAGGCTTGTTGCCGGTACCGAAGTTCAGGTGGAAGCAATGGTTATTGTGGAAGCCCTTTACGTGGTATGAATCGAAATAAGGCACGTGCTTCTGCAGTTTTTCTGCCATGGGCTCACCCTGATTCTGGCACACCAAATCGTCATCAGCCCAACAGATAAAGGTGGGGCACCATTTATCATTAATGAACTGTGAGGGTGAAATATAGTCGTAATACTTATACTCGGTGATATTTGAAAAATCCTTTTTTAAATCAAAGTCAAATACCATTCGTGCAGTCTGAGGAATAACACCCATAAGGGAACTGCCCTTAAGGAGCACCTCAAGGTCATAGATGCCGCACATAAGCATAAGACCGTTTATATTGATTCTAACCTCCTCGCATTCAACCGCCTTGCGAAGCTCGTCATCAAACTTAAGCGCCGCAACGTAGGAGCAGATAAATGCACCCGAGCTGTCACCCGTAAGAATGATTTTATCCGTATCAATATTATACTTTTCAAAAAGCTTGATTGCGGAGTTTGCACCCTTTACACAACCGTAAAACATATCGGGGCAAACTGCCTCGGGTGGCATTTCGTAGTTTACGTTATAAACAAAATAACCCTCGTTAGCGTAAAACTCACTTATACCCACACGGCATTTTTTATCACCCATCAAAAAGCCGCCGCCGTGGAAATAAATAATAAGCGGGTGCTTTTTGCCGTCCTTTAAAATCTCGGGCTTGTAGTACAAGTCCGCCTTTTGCCTTGCACCGTCACCATAGGGAATATCCCTGACGGAAACCACGTTTTTATATCGTTTAATATTCTGCATAGGGTAGCAGATACCGTCAACCGCCTTAAAAACCAACTGAGCCTTGTTCACAAAAACCCCTCCTGAACCAAGTTTTACATATTTTTCTATATTTTCATATTATTACTTTTTTTAGCAAAAAACAAGTAAAATAATTCACATAAAAAAGTGTTTATAATTGGTTATTTTTCCACGGTCTGACGCTCAATATCCCGCTTAAGCTTCAGGATTATACGCTTTTCAAGGCGGGAAATGTAGCTTTGGGATATGCCCAGAATATCCGCAACCTCCTTTTGGGTATGCTCGTTTTCCCCCTCAAGACCGAATCGCATATTCATTATAAGCCGTTCCCTCGGGTGTAAATCCTGCATACAGCTATGTAAAATCCGCTTTTCGTCCTCCTGCTCCACGTTGTCGTTTATTTCAAGGCCGTCGGTGCCCAAGACGTCCGAAAGCAAAAGCTCGTTGCCGTCCCAATCCACGTTGAGGGGCTCATCAAGTGAAATATCAAGCCGTTGCTGATTGATTTTGCGAAGGTACATAAGTATCTCGTTCTCTATACATCTTGAAGCGTAGGTTGCAAGCTTTATGTTTTTATCCGCCTTAAAGGTGTTAACCGCTTTAATAAGACCGATTGTGCCGATGGATATTAAATCCTCAATATTAACACCCGAATTTTCGAATTTCTTGGCTATATAGACCACAAGCCTTAAATTATGCTCAACTAATTTATCACGGGCTTTGACGTCGTCCTGCCGCAGTCGTTCTATAAGCTCCTGCTCCGCCTTTTTTGAAAGAGGTGGCGGTAGCATCTGGGGACTGTTTATGTAGTAAAGCTCACCTTTTCCCCAATTGAGTAGTCGCAACCGCCATTTTCTTACAATATCAAGTATGCTTTTCATAAGCCTTTGACTCCTTCCACCGAAAATCTGCAACACTGCTATGTAAAATCACGTTGTATTCACCGTCCGACAGTCTTTTGTTACTAAGGGCAAGGCAGAGCTTGACCTCATCCGTCCTTTTATTTCCGCTTTTAATCACCACCCTATCGGGGATTATTGCAGGTAAAAAGCCGTCACCCGACAAGGTCTGACACGGCACAAGATGTATTTTGCCCACAAGCCCTTGGGGTATATTTTCGTACATTCCGCTTTTTAACGCCTTTAACTCCTCAAAGGTAAAAAGGGGCGCCAGTGCGGACAACTCGCCGATTATAACGGGTCTTGCAGAAATACCGTATTTCAAATTATTCCCCGTGTCAACAAAGCCCCTGAGGGTAGCCTCGGTATTTCTGAACGTGATTTTTACCTCGTAAATCTTATTTTTCACAGCGTGTTTAGTAAGCAAAAAATTCACCACCATAAATGCTCCGTATATGAGAAGAACCGACCCCACAAGGTAGGTTATACTCATATCAAAATAAACCGTTCCGTTCACGTATAAAATATTTTGTGGCTTAAAGGTAAGCTCCGTAGCATACATAACACCGCCAAAAAGAAAGCTGACGGCAAAAAATCCTGCAAAGACCTTAAAAAAACCACGTACACTACGGGGCAAAAAGCCTACGCCCACAATCAAAGCCCCTGTAACAATTTTATAAATAACAGAACCCACGAGCGGCATATCCTCGTAAAAAATAATAAGTGCCGACAAGCCCCCTATAAACGAGGCTATTCCCACTCCCCATTTGCTTGTGGCTAATTGGCATATAAGCCGCACCGACACTATCAGAACGTAGGTTATTATAATATTGACGCCCACAAGGACATCCGCATAAACAGTCATTCTCTCACCCCCTGTGAGTATATTATAGTTTTTAAGGGGCAAAACTTTTGTCGCTAAAGGTCGGCAATAAAAATTATTGGTTGACATAAACTTAAAATCACATTAAAATTAACTTAGGTGATATAAATGAAATTTTACAAAAATGCAAAGGTAGTTTTTCCTGACTCAATCCGCGACTTGGTTGTGGCAACTGACGAGGGTAAAATAATTGATATTACGGAGCATTTTGAAGAACGCCCCGAGGATGAGGTTATTGACTGTAAAGGCTTATACCTTGCCCCCGGTTTTGTTGACGTTCACGTCCACGGCGGCGGTAACAAAAGTGCCATGAGCGAAAACCCCGACGACATTGTTGCAATGGCGGAGGCTCACCTGAAATATGGCACCACTTCAATAGTGCCCACCACCCTTGCCGCCCCTGTGGAGCAGTTAAAATGGGTTGTTAATTCAATTAAAACCGCTTCTGAAAAAAGCAAAAAAGCAAATATATTGGGCGTACATCTTGAGGGCCCGTATATCTCTATGCAGTACAAGGGTGCACAAAGCCCCGAAAATATTTTAAACCCCACAACGAACCCTCCCGAAGAGCTTTTTGAAGTATGGGACAAAATACTTATGATGGGTGCCGCACCCGAGTGCGATGGTGTTCTTGACTTGGGCGACAAGCTCAGAAGCCGTGGAATAGTGCCCTCTGTAGCCCACTCTGCCGCAAGCTTTGAGCAGGTTGAGGAAGCCGTAAAGCACGGCTTTGCGGACGTTACACATATTTACAACGCCTGTTCCTCCTGCTTTAAAACAGGACTTTTCAGAAATGCAGGTGTTGTTGAAGCGGGACTTTATATGGACGCTCTTACTGTACAGACCATTGCGGATTTACGTCATTTGCCCCAGGGCTTACTTAAATTAATTTACAAGTGCAAGGGTGACGACGGTATGTACCTTATTACCGACGGGCTCGAGTTTGCCGCAAGTGACATAAAAGAAAATACCGTTTACACTCAGGAAAACGGCATTAAGGTTATTTATGAAGACAGGGTTATGAAATTAGCCGACGGCTCGGCTCTTGCAGGTAGCGTTGCTACCCTTTCGGACTGTGTAAGGAATATGTACAAGTGTATAGGTGTTCCCCTTTACAGTGCCGTTAAGATGGCTTCACTCACTCCTGCAACGGTTGTGGGCTACGGTGACAGAAAGGGTAAAATCCAAAAGGGCTACGACGCCGACCTTATTTTGTTTGATGATGAAATAAACGTGGTTAATTCGTAATGCAGATGCAAAATGCAAAATGCAGAATTAACGGGGAAGCTCCGCTTCCGATTATAGATTCAGTTGATGTGTGGTTCTACCTGCCTTCGAAGGCGGGGGGACCACCTTTTTATTTAGTTGTTTTTTGGATATATTTTCAAGCGAGCCAATAGTTTTGATTTTAGAGTTAAGCTCAACGGAGTGGTGGGTGGTTCTCGACGCGAGTACCGAGCGTCGTTGAATCGGTAGATTCAAAGGGTAATAAATTGGGATAGGCATAAGAATGCGGAATTAAAGGGACTTCGCCGAATTTATGAAAAGTTGATGAAAGCAATAAATTACTGTAGGGGTCAGGCTCGCCTGACCCGTTTTAGTTTATGGTCAACTTTGTCTTTTCGGGCTGGGCAAGCCACAGCCCCTACGGTGGTTGGTTGTTCTGTCCGACTGAAGAAAAGCAGCAAGAGAACTACCCACCACCAAATAGACCAAAAGTTAATTACTCGCTTGAAAATATGTTTGCAAGGAAAGTAATATTAAGTCCTCTTGCGGTGCCCAAAATTGTTTGCTCGTTGTTCACTTCGCACAATTTTGACCGCTGCGCCAACTCACACTC
>JAFYLQ010000038.1 GCA_017550105.1 Clostridia bacterium
GGATATGCTTTTCGAGGTCACAGAGGACGTGGAATGACCGATAAACGGGGATCTTATATGATATTTTGAAAATTATTTTACAAAACCTCTATACAAACGAAAAAAAATATGATAAAATATAATCGATAATTTTTTACTCACAGAGGTAATTAAAGATGATTAAAGTTTACACAGGAAAAACAAAAGACGTTTATAAGCTCGATAACGGCAACGTGATGCTTAAGTTCAAGGACGATTGCACCGGAAAAGACGGCGTTTTCGATCCCGGCGAGAACAGCGTTGGTCTTACCATCGAGGGAATCGGCAAGGCAAATCTTGAAACATCCATCCACTACTTTGAGCTCCTCAAGAAGGCGGGCATCAAGACCCACTACGTAAGCGCTGACATTGAGAACGCAACCATGGAGGTTCTTGACGCAGAGTGCATCGGTAAGGCACAGGGCGGCGGCGGACTGGAGGTAATCTGCAGACTGGTTGCTACCGGAAGCTTTATCCGCAGATACGGCGAGTACATCGCAGACGGAACTAAGCTTGAGGGCGGATACGTTGAGTGCACCTTCAAGAACGATGCAAAGGGCGACCCGCTGGTAACAGGCGAGGGTCTTGCGGCTCTGGGCGTTATGTCTCCCGCTATGTTCGAGAGCATGAAGGAGCAGACACTTAAGATCACAAAGATCATCGCAGACGACCTCAAGACAATCGGTCTTGACCTCTGGGATATCAAGTTCGAGTTCGGCTACAACAACGACGAGGTTATCCTCATCGACGAAATCGCTTCAGGTAATATGAGAGTTTACAAGGGCGACACAATCGTTGAACCCGTTGAGCTTACAAAGCTTATTCTTAACAGATAATTACAAAAAGCCTTCCGTTTTTACGGAAGGTTTTTTTAGTTAGGAGTTAGGAATGAGGAGTTGAGGGGCAAAGCCTAGCCTCCCTGCTTCAGGAGGGAGGGGGACCGTCGTCAGACGGTGGAGGGTCCTGAAACTTTATTTATAAACCAAACTAAACCTGACCTTCCACCACTCCGACCAACTTATTTTTAAAACATAGTTTTTTTCACGCTTGATACTATATTGTTTCATTAAAGTTATTTCAAGGTGGTCCCCCCGCCTTCGAAGGCAGGTAGAACCACTCATTAACTTATTTTACAATCGGCACGCAGTGCCCCTTTAATTACGCATTACGAATTACGCATTACGCATTAAAAAACTCCCGCATCAAGCGAGAGTTTTTTTGAATTATAAAGTTTTAAGATATCCGATGCTCATTTCGGCACATTCAATAGGCGTCTTACCCATTGAGGGGTCGTCCTGTTCAACAACAACCCAACCTGCACCTGCTTTTTCGGCGGCAGCAATAATCTTGGGGAAGTCCTGAACACCGCTACCAACGGGGCGGAATTCGAAGGTTGATTTATTTTCGGTTTCTTCCTCATCAATACCGATAAGCTTATAAAGAGGACCGTTACCCTTTGAACCGCTGAAGTCCTTAAGGTGAACAATGGGTGCTCTGCCCGTGTATTTTTCAACGTAAGATGCAGGCTCTTCACCACCAACGTTTACCCAACAGGTGTCAATTTCGGTTGCAAGAACGTCCGCAGGAATGGTGTTATAAAGAATATCAAGTGCATATTCACCGTCAATTTTAAGGAATTCAAAATCGTGGTTGTGGTAAAGAAGGAGCATACCCATTTCCTTTGCCGCTTCACCGATTTTGCCGATTCCCTTAACAGTTGCATCCCAACCGTCGGTACCGGGACGGCATTCCTCGGTAAGGTAGGGAACAACAACAAATTTACAACCCATATCCTGATAATCCTTAAGCACTGCCTCGGGATTTTCAAGCATATCATAATAAGGAACGTGGGCAGAAACAGGCACAAGACCGATTTCATCACAAAGAGCCTTTACTTCAAGACCACTTTTGCCGAAAAGACCTGCAAACTCAACACCCTCGTAGCCTAATTCTTTAACTTTTTTTAATGTGCCTTCAAAGTCCTTTTCCATATCGTCACGTACGGAATAAAGCTGTATGGCAATAGGTAATTTCATAATAATTCAAACTCCCTTGTTATGTTTTTATGCAATTAATTTTACTCCAAAGTCCTTTGTTTTTCAAGGTTTTTTGGTCATTTTATTGACAATGGCACAGAAGAAGTTGTAAAATAGTCTCATTCATTGAGAAAAGAGGTTATCCTATGAAATATATTGTTGTTTTATATGATGGTATGGCGGACTATCCCGTACCCGCATTAGGTGGCAAAACACCTATGGAATTGGCTAAAAAGCCCTGCCTTGATAAATTAGCAAGTAAAGGTGAAGTAGGTCTTGTAAAAACCGTTGCCGAGGGTCTTAAGCCCGGTAGCGACATTGCAAATATGAGCGTACTTGGCTACAACCCCAAGGAATGCTACACAGGACGTTCACCCCTTGAGGCTGTAAGCATCGGCGTTAATATGCTTGATAGCGACATTATTTTCCGTTGTAACCTTGTTACACTTTCCGACGAGGAAAATTACGAGGATAAAACAATGGTGGACTACAGTGCGGGTGATATCTCCACAGCGGATGCCGCCGAGATTATAAAGAGCGTTGAGGAGCATTTCGGTAACGATATTTTCAAATTCTATAGCGGTGTTGCTTACCGTCATTGCCTTGTATGGCACAAGGGCACACTTGATTTAGGCAAGCTTACACCTCCCCACGATATTTCGGGCAAGGTTATCGGCGAGCACCTTTCAAACAGCGAAAATGCAAAAGAACTTATCGGCATGATGAAGGAAAGCTACGACTTTCTTATGGAGCACCCTGTAAACAAGCGCAGAATCGCTGAAGGTAAACGCCCTGCAAACTCAATCTGGCTCTGGGGCGAGGGCACGAAGCCTTCACTTCCCGATTTCAAAGAGAAGTACGGTGTTGACGGTTCAATCATTTCCGCAGTTGACCTTCTTAAGGGTATCGCAAAATGTGCAGGCATGAATGACCCCGAGGTTGAAGGTGCAACGGGCTATATTGACACAAACTTTGAGGGTAAAGCCGAATGCGCTATAAAAGAGCTTGAAACAAAGGACTTTGTTTACATTCACATTGAAGCACCCGATGAATGCGGTCATAGAAACGAGCCTGAAAACAAGGTTAAATCCATTGAAATCATTGACGAAAAGGTGCTTTCAAAGGTTGTGGAAGCCCTTGAAAAATACGATGATTACAAGATTATGGTTCTCCCCGACCACCCCACACCCATTGTTACAATGACCCATGCAGGTGATGCAGTACCTTATATGATTTATCAGAAATCAAAGGCTGCTGATAACGGTGTTACCACATTCACAGAGGCAACTGCCAAGGCAACAGGTAACTACGTTGAAATCGGTCACACGCTTATGGATAAATTTATTGGTTAAAAGGATAGCAAAAAGGATGTGTAGAAAGCTCTACACATCCTTTAATTTTGCATCAAACATACCATTATTTAAAGTTTATAATTTGTTTCAATATGGTATCATAATCCACTTCAACAGCATTAAGTCGCTGTGCATACTCTAAATCGACAGCTTCTTCCACCGCCAAGGTATATTCCGATTCGCTTACCGGCATATCCCATATCGAATATTCAAAATAAAGTTCAATTCTGTCATTTATTCTTTCTGAAGAAATTGCTTTAAAAACCAACTCTAATCCATCTTCAGAAAGCTCGTAAACATGAGTATGCTTTTGCCCCATATGGCCGTTTATATTGATAACCTTCCCACATTTTTCCACATACCAACCACCACCGGTTCGGTGTAGACCTTGCTCAATCACGGCACCATTTTTGTATGTACAAACACTGTCACCTGTTGCCTCGTCAACTCCACGTAAATACAACTCAGGAATGTCATCGTCATCAATATATACAAGAGCAAAAGCTTTATGGGTGCTTTTATGTGTTTTCAGGAAATCCAAATAAGCACTTTGCCATTTGCAAACATCATAAACCTCGGTAACATCGCTCGTTTTTTCCGATTTTTCATTGTTTAAGCTTTGCTCACCTTGACACGCACACATTACAGAAACTAAAATCATCAAGCTTAAAACCAATACAAATACTTTTACGAACAAGTCTTTTGGCTTATTCATCATTACACACCCTCCTTTCACAATTCAACTATATCATATATTTTTTAAAAAGCAATATTAATATTACAAGAAAAATCCCCTTGGAGCAATCCAAGGGGACAATTATTTTACACTATGCGTCATTAATATTCACCATTTATTTAATCGTTTCTCACATAATACGATTGCGGTACTTCTCCCACAATTATGGTTTCAACAAGAATGATTGTTTCGTCCACACTTTCATTAAGATGCACAAGCCCCATATAGGCGTGGGCGGAGGCTTTAACATCAAGATAAATTGTGTGCCGTGTCTGGTTGATACCTGCACTTTCGAATTTTGAGGTAACGTCTGTAACTGCAAAGCCGTAAATAGTTGCCGTAACATCAATATTAAAAATAGGGTTATCAAAAAAGGCAAGACCTATAATTGAACTCAATGGTACGGGCACACTCATTTTGTCAAAATCCGCAAGTCTGTCGGAGCATCTGTCGGATAAATCCGCCTTGTAGCCATTTATGTAGGAGCTGTTAAGGGTAACGGCGGCAATGGTGCCGTCGGGATTTTTCTCTATATTAACCATATCCCCGTAGCGTACGCCGATATCGTCAACAATCTTGTTTACCGTTCCGTCAAGTACGTTTGACAAAGAATTTTTAAGTGCCGTGCCCCCTACCGTTTCTAAAACAGGCCGCATTTTTATATCGCATATCACCGTAACTATTGACAGAACAAGAAAAACTGAAGCCACACGAAAAAGCACCGTGTTGGCTTTTCTTTTTGAAAAAACAAGCCTCGCCCTTACAGGTGGCGGTCTTTTGAACCGTGGCTTAAAATACATTTTTATCATAACACTCACCAATACAGTATATGATAAAATAAAAACAGATGCACTCCGAATTGCTTCAGAATGCATCTTTTGTATTTATTACTGATTGTAGCCGAGTTCAAATGCCTTAAGGTTCATTTCAAGAAACTTTTCAGGAACACAAGCCTTAACAGCGTCAATCCAGATTTCCTTGTCAATATCGGTATTCTTAGCCATAGCACCGATAAGCACAACGTTTGTTGCCTTGGGTGAGCCTGCTTCAACTGCAAGGGGAAGTGCATCAAGCTCAACAACCGTAGCACCTGCCGCTCTTACTGCATCAAGAACACCCTCGGGGTACTGACAATCACCGATAACAACTGACATAGGGTCAATCTTCTGGGTGTTAACAATCACCTTGCCGTCGGGCTTAAGGCAAGAAAGCCATCTTGCGGCTTCAAGCTGTTCAAAAGCAAGAATCAAATCTGCTTCGCCCTCACCAACAACGGGTGAATAAACCTTTTCGCCATATTTAACGTAGGTTACAACGGAGCCGCCACGCTGACTCATACCGTGAACCTCAGAAACCTTAACGTCGTAGCCCTTTGAAAGAAGAGCACTGCCTAAGATACGGCTTGCAAGGAGTGTACCCTGACCGCCTACACCAACAATCATAATTGATTTATTCATAATATATACTCTCCTTCCTTATTCAATAGCGTCGAATTTGCAAAGTTGTGAACAAACGTTGCAACCAAGACACTGTGTAAAGTCAATCTCTGCCTTGCCGTCCTTCATACTGATAGCGGGGCAACCGATTTTCATACACATTTTACAGGACTTACATTTATCCTTATTAACCTTAAGAGGAGGATTGTGCTTAACTGTTTTAAGAAGTGCACAGGGTCTTCTTGAAATAACAACTGCAGGAGCGTTAAGTGAAAGAGCCTTGCTGATATTGTCGTAGCAATCCTTAAGGTCGTAGGGGTCAACCACAAATACGTTGTTGATACCAACTGCCTCACAAAGCTTTTCAAGGCTGACTGCCGCTGCAGGCTCACCCTTGATATTGTAGCCCGTTGTGGGGTTCTGCTGATGACCTGTCATACCGGTGATACTGTTATCAAGAATAATTGTAACAGAGTTACTGTTGTTATATGCAATGTCAATAAGACCTGTAACGCCTGAGTGAATAAAGGTTGAGTCACCGATAACTGCAACGGACTTGCTTGCCATTTCGGGGTTTGCAAGGTTTCTGCCGTGAAGACCTGAAACGCTACCGCCCATACAAAGAACAGTATCCATCATACCAAGGGGTTTTGCAACACCGAGGGTGTAGCAGCCGATGTCACCGCTTACGGTTACGTTTAATCTTTTAAGTGTGTAGAAAAGACCTCTGTGGGGGCAACCTGCACAAAGAACGGGAGGTCTGGGGGGAATCTGAACGTCCGCTTTAAGAGAGGTAGTTTCCTCACCTAAAATAACCTTGCGGATAAGTCCCTGTGAATATTCACCAAGGAGTGTGAATTCTGCCTTACCCTTAACGTCCACACCAAGCTTACGGCAATGGGTTTCAAGGTAATCATCCAATTCCTCAAGAACGTAAACTGTTTCACATTCGTTGCAGAAATCCTTAATAAGCTTCTCGGGAAGCGGATACACACAACCTAATTTAAGGTAGCTTGCATTTTCACCCAGTGCCTCTTTAGCGTATTCGTAGCAAATACCCGATGTAATAACACCGATTTTTTTGCTATTGTATTCAACTGTGTTAAGACCTGCTTCAACCGCTTCTGCTTCGCAATATGCAACCTGCTCAAGGATACGCTTTTCAACCTGAACGTGCTTAACCTTTGCATTTGCAGGAACCATAACGTATTTTGCAGGGTTCTTTTCGTAAGCCTTAAGACCGTTGTCAACTCTCTCACCAACCTCTGCAAGGCTTCTGGAGTGAGAGACACGGGTTGTAAGACGAAGAAGAACGGGAGTATCAAAACGCTCTGAAAGTTCAAATGCAAGCTTTGAGAATTTAAGACATTCGTCAGAATCAGAGGGCTCGAGCATCATAATCTTGGAAGCCTTGGCGTAATGACGGCTATCCTGCTCGTTCTGTGATGAGTGCATACCGGGGTCATCTGCTACAACAATAACAAGACCTGCGTTAACACCTGTGTATGATGATGTGAAAAGAGGGTCTGCCGCAACGTTAAGACCAACGTGCTTCATTGCACAGAAGGAGCGTGCACCTGCAACAGCCGCACCGAAGGCAACCTCGCAGGCAACCTTTTCGTTAGGTGCCCATTCACTTGTGATTTCATCATATTTAGCAATGCATTCAGTAACCTCTGTACTGGGTGTACCGGGGTAGCTTGAAGCCACTCTGCAGCCTGCCTCGTAAAGACCGCGTGCAACGGCTTCGTTACCTAATAATAACTTTTTCATTTATATACACCTCTTATTTCTTAATCTCGTTCTGTGAAGCAACAAGGCTTTCGCCACAGTAAATTTCACGGAGCTTGGGTTTTTCAATTTTGCCTGTGGGGTTACGGGGAACGTCGGCAAAAATAATCTTTCGGGGACGCTTGTAACGGGGTAAATCATAGCAGAAGTCCTCAACGTCCTCTTCAGTAAGGGTCACGCCCTCTTTAACCTCAATAATTGCGGCGGCAATTTCACCAAGACGTGCATCGGGAAGTCCGATAACCGCAACGTCCTTGATATCCTCGTGCTTACGAAGGAAGTCCTCAATCTGAACGGGATAAAGGTTTTCACCGCCTGAAATAATAACGTCCTTTTTACGGTCAACAAGGAAAATGAAGCCGTCCTCATCCTCCTGAGCCATATCACCCGTAAAGAGCCAACCGTCGCCTAAAACGTCGGCAGTTGCCTTTTCATCCTTATAATAGCAAAGCATTACGCCGGGACCCTTGACTGCAAGCTCACCAACCTCGCCGTGAGGAACGGTGTTTCTGTGCTCGTCAACAATTTTAACCTCCCAACCGTAGCCTGCCTTACCGATGGCGCCAACCTTGTGAACGTTTTCAACGCCAAGGTGAACACAACCGGGGCCGATGGATTCGCTAAGACCGTAGTTTGTGTCGTACTGATGATGGGGGAAAATGCCGAGCCATCTTTTAATAAGGCTCGGAGGAACGGGCTGCGCACCGATGTGCATAAGCCTCCACTGTGCAAGCTCGTATTCGCTTAAATCAATGGCGCCGCTGTCAATGGCGTCAAGAATATCCTGAGCCCACGGAACAAGAAGCCACACAATTGTGCAATGCTCCTTACTTGCGGTTTCAATAATCGTCTGAGGCTTTGTGCCCTTAAGAAGCACTGCCCTGCTACCTGCTACAAGTGAGCCGAACCAATGCATTTTTGCACCTGTATGATAGAGGGGCGGAATGCAAAGGAAAACGTCGTCCCTGCCCTGTGAATGGTGTGCCTGCTCAGTAAGTGCCGCATGAACAAGGCTTCTGTGAGCGTGTAAAATAGCCTTGGGGAAGCCCGTTGTACCTGATGAGAAGTAAACTGCCGCTTCGTCATCATCGGTAATTTTAACGTCGGGAGCCTTTGATGAGCAATATGTAACAAGTCTGTCGTAGCTTTCGGCAAAGGTAGGGCAATCCTCACCAACGTAGAAGGTGTACTTAACGTCGGGAATTCTGTGTGAAATCTGCTCAACACGGCCTGTAAATTCAGGTCCGAAAACAAGCACGTCACTATCGGAAAGTTTGAGACAGTATTTGATTTCATCCGCTGTATAACGGTAGTTAAGGGGCACTGCAAGAGCACCTGCCTTAAGAATGCCAAAGTAAATGGGAAGCCATTCGATGCCGTTCATAAGAAGAATTGCAACTCTGTCCCCTTTTTTGATACCTCTTGAAAGAAGGAGGTTTGCAAAGCGGTTTGCTTTTTTATCAAAATCGCCCCAGGTCATTTCAGCCCTGCCTACGTTAAAGGGATTGGGCTCAATAAGAGAATACTCCCTCCCGGTCTGGCGACTTTTCTCCTGAATTTCAGGGTTAATTTCTACCAGGGCAACCTCGTCCTTGTAGTTTTTTGCGTTATTAACAAGAAAATCTGTAATAGGCAAAATGTTCAGTCCTTTACTAAATAATTACAATAAAAAATCGTCCTTCGGAAAACCAAAGGACGAGCTAAACCCGTGTTACCACCTTAATTCACGGCTTTTTCACAAAAACCGCCTTATAGGGTTCAAACAAACCCACACGCTTTAACGGGCGTACCCGCCGCAGCCTACTGTAATTTCGGTGCGATGCTCCGAGATGTATTCACATTAACCGCTCACGTGCCTCTCACCAACCGGCAACTCTCTTTTTTGCGCAAATTAATGCTACTTGTTCCCTTCACGGCATTTAACAAATATAGATTGAATTATAGCATACTATATTAATGAATGTCAACTACTTTTATAAGGCAAAATGCAGAATGCAGAATTAAAGGGGCAAAGCCGATTGTAATACAAAGCGTTCACGCTTTGTAGCGATATAAATCCTGACGGATTTGCGATATATCTTACGATGCGATATACCTACGGTGCGATATGTGCCTTACGGCACACGTTAAAAAGGATTTATATCATATCGCGTTGAACGAAGTGAAACATATCGCATTTTATTTTTAAAATATATCGCGCGAA
>JAFYLQ010000039.1 GCA_017550105.1 Clostridia bacterium
CGCCTGTAATGTGTGAAATACCCTTAACGTCAACCTTTTCAAGAAGTGTAAGAACGGGCTTAACGTAAATCTTTGTGGGAACAAGCAAAGCCTCTGCAATGCTCTTACCGCCTAATTCTTCACGCTCAACGTAAAGCTCGGGGTTATTATTATCAATATCAAAAACCTTACGGCATAAGCTGAAGCCGTTGGAGTGAATACCTGTTGAGGGAAGCGCAATAACAACGTCACCTGCGGACATTTTGTTATTATCAATCATTTTGGGCTTGTCAACAATACCAACTGCGAAGCCTGCAAGGTCGTAATCCTCAACGGGCATAAGACCGGGATGCTCAGCAGTTTCGCCACCGGTAAGTGCCGCACCTGACTGAACACAGCCCTCGGCAACACCCGCAACGATTTCGGCAATCTTTTCGGGAATGTTTTTGCCGCAAGCAATATAATCAAGGAAGTATAAGGGCTTAGCACCAACACAGATGATGTCGTTAACACACATTGCAACGGCGTCAATACCGATTGTGTCGTGCTTGTCCATAAGAATTGCTAATTTAACCTTAGTACCGCAACCGTCAGTACCGGAAACTAAAATGGGGTGCTCCATACCGAGTGCACATTTAAGGTCAAAGCAACCACCGAAGCCGCCAACGTCATCCAAAGAGCCCTCGTTACGGGTTCTTGCAACGTGCTTTTTCATAAGCTCAACCGCTTTGTAGCCTGCAGTAATATCAACGCCTGCAGCTGCGTAACTTTCTGATCTTGAGTTTTTCATATTTTTTCTCCTTAAAAGTTTATTTCAGGTGATTAATTAACCTTTTCCGTTCCAGCAATAGGTGCAAAGCTCATCCTCGGGAAGCCCGATTGCTTCAACAATACCCTCAAGTGATTGGAACTCAAGTGAAGCAAAATGAAGCTTTTCGCAAATTGCTTTACGCATTTTTGCACCACGTTCTGTTGAAGCGTCGCTGTATTCATCGATATGCTTAAATCCTTCTTCACCCTCAAGCTCCATAATGGTGCTTCTTGAAATCAAATCCATATCTGAGGTACCTCTTGAGAAGTTAAGGTATTTACAGCCGTACATAATAGGAGGACAAGCGGAACGCATATGAACCTCTTTAGCACCGTTTTCGTAAAGGAACTCAACAGTTTCACGAAGCTGAGTACCTCTTACGATACTGTCGTCAACAAACAGAAGCTTTTTATCCTTAATCAGTTCGTGAACGGGTATCTGCTTCATCTTAGCTACTCTGCTACGTTCACGCTGATTTGAAGGCATAAAGCTACGGGGCCATGTGGGAGTGTACTTAATAAAGGGTCGTGCAAAAGGAACACCGCTTTCGTTGGCGTATCCTATAGCGTGGGGTGTACCTGAATCAGGAACACCGCTAACGTAGTCAATACCCTGAGCAATGTTAAGAAGCTTGTCGGTCTTTGCCATAATCTGACCGTTTCTGTATCGCATTACTTCAACGTTCACACCCTCGTAACAGGAAGTGGGGTATCCGTAATATGACCAAAGGAAGGCACAGATTTTCTTTTTCTTTCTTGCAGGTGATAAAACCTCAACCCTGTCGGCAGAAATCTCAACGATTTCACCGGGGCCCAATTCCTTATAATCCTCGAAGCCAAGCTTCTTGTAAGCGAAATCCTCGAAGGATACACAGAAGCCGTCCTCACGTTTACCGATAAGAACAGGAATCCTGCCAACCTTATCTCGGGCGGCAATAAGGTTGCCGTCCTCTTTAAGAATAAGAATAGAAGCAGTTCCGTCAATAACGTCCTGAGCAAATCTGATACCCTCGGCAAAATCTGACTTCTGGTCAATCATAGCCGCAACAAGCTCGGAAGCGTTAATACCCGTAACACCCGTTGTTGTCATAGCACCGAAGTGACCGCCACTGAATGAAAGATACTGCTTTACAAGAGCATCACTATTGTTGATTATGCCGATAGTACATATAGCATAAAGACCGTGATTTGAACGGATAAGCAAAGGCTGTGCATCTGCATCGCTGATACAACCTACCGCCGTCTTGCCTTCCATTTCATCAAGTATCCTTTCGAACTTTGTTCTGAAAGGTGAATTTTCAATTTTATGAATTTTTCTCTGCATACCGAGTTCGGCATCCATCGCCGCCATACCGGCACGGCGAGTGCCTAAGTGTGAGTGATAGTCAACACCGAAGAAGGTATCGAGAACGGCATCGTTCTTAGATGCCACACCAAAAAAACCGCCCATTGTACACCTCTGTGGAAATGCAAAATGCAAAATGCAAAATGCAGAATTTCGGGGAAACTTCGTTTCCGATTATGAATTATATTTATCTTCAACCGCTTTGTTCTTTTCAAGAACCGTTGCGGTGTCCTTTGCCCTTTTGTCTGCAAGCTTCTTTTCAAGCTCGGGCTCCCCAAGTGAAAGAATTTCTATTGCTAAAAGTGCCGCATTAACTGCACCGTCAATAGCAACGGTTGCAACAGGAATGCCCGAGGGCATCTGAACTGTTGAAAGGAGAGCCTCCATACCACCTAAGTTCTGTGACTTGATGGGGATACCAATTACGGGTAAGGTTGTGTTAGCAGCAACCGCACCTGCAAGGTGAGCCGCCATACCTGCTGCGGCAATCATAACGCCGAAGCCGTTTTCACGGGCATTGGCACTGAATTCCTTTGCTTCAACAGGCGTTCTGTGAGCAGAAAAAACGTGAACCTCAAAGGGAACCTCAAAATCCTTAAGAGTGTTTATTGCTTTTTCTACTACGGGTAAATCGCTGTCGCTACCCATAATAATACCAACTTTTTTCATAAAAACATCCTTTCAACGTGTATATTACACCGACTAAAAACAAAAAAGGGCGCACTTGTTTTAAGTTAACAAGTGTGCCCAGACGGTCGGCTTAAGTCAAAATCTTAAATACCGGAATTTCAGTTTAAAAAACGATAAAATTCACGATACAAAACCTGCTCCTTTGTGGTGCTCCACATTAATTCCGTCAGTCACAGGCACGACTTTCACATCGTAATAATTTTATCATTTAGAAGAATAAGTGTCAAGGCACATAAAGTATAATAATATATATATTATTATTAATTAATTGGTGAAATTGCTAATATTAATTTCTGTTTTACTGTGCCTTGGTTTCACAGTACAAGCAACGGTACTCAACCTTCTCTTTATTGGTGAGCTTGAAGATATGGTTTATCTCCTGCTCGGTGCTTGTAATACAACGGGGATTCTTGCATTTAATAACGTTTATAAGCTTCTCAGGAGGGTTTACCGTAAGCTTTTCAACCCTCTTGCAGTCACGGATAATATTAATCGTTATACCCGGGTCAATGTAGCCGATAACGTCAAAATCCATTTCAATATCCGCATCGATTTTTATAATGTCCTTTTTACCGAGCTTTTTACTGGCAACGTTTTTAATAATGGCTACGGAGCAGTCAAGGCTATCAAGACCTAAAAGCTCGTAGATTCGCATTCCCCTGCCTGCGGTAATATGGTCAATAACAAAGCCGTTTGTAATAGAATCTATATTCATCTTTTTGCCTCCTCCAAAAGCTTAAGTATAAGTGCCATACGGATATATTTGCCGTTAAGCACCTGTTTGAAATAACAAGCTCTGGGGTCGTCGTCAACCGCAACTGAAATCTCGTTAACTCGGGGAAGCGGATGCATAATGCACAAGTCGGGCTTTGCATTTTTAAGCTTTCTTGGTTCAAGAATATAGCTATCCTTAAGGCGAAGGTAATCCTCCTCGTTGAAGAATCTTTCACGCTGAACACGTGTCATATAAAGAATATCCAACTCGGGCATTACGGACTCAAGGTCAGTTGTCTGCTTGTAGGGAATATTATTTTTAGCAAGAATATCCTTCTTAACGTAGCTCGGAAGCTTAAGCTCGTCGGGTGAGATAAGCACCACGTTGATTCCCTCGTACCTTGAAAGTGCGGTAATGAGCGAGTGAACGGTTCTGCCAAACTTAAGGTCACCGCAGAATCCCACCGTAAGGTTATTAAAGCCACCCTTTTCACGCTGTATTGTGAGAAGGTCAGCAAGAGTCTGAGTGGGGTGATTATGACCGCCGTCACCTGCATTTATAACGGGTATACTTGCATTCTGCGAAGCCACAAGGGGTGCACCCTCCTTAGGATGGCGCATTGCAATAATATCCGCATAACAGCTTATGGTTTTAGCCGTATCCGCAACGCTTTCGCCCTTTGCGGCAGATGAAGAATTAGCCTCGGAAAAGCCTAAAACACTACCGCCAAGCTCCAGCATAGCCGCTTCAAAGCTGAGTCTTGTTCTTGTGGATGGCTCAAAAAAAAGTGTAGCAAGCTTTTTGCCCTTGCATTTTTCAGAATAAGCCTCGGGATTTGCAATAATATCGTTGGCAACCCCTATAAGCTCATCTAATTCTTCAACAGAAAAATCAAGAATATCAATAAGACTTCTCATAAAAATAACATTTCCTTTATTTATTTTTTTCTGAACAAAAGGTACTGAAAAAACGAAAAGAATTGTTCAGAGTGCCTTCTTTAGCCGAGCGGTGCCGTATACAGATACTGCCCCGAGGCTAAAAAGGTGCTATGGGCAATTTTTTTACTCTTTTGCTCCGTTAATCGCAAGATAATTTTTTATGCGTTCAACGTTTTCCTTGTTTTTCTCATCTTCTTCAAGATATTCGATAATATCGTAAACGTCAACAACGGAGTATACGGGGAAACCATATTCCTCGCCTACCTCTGCCATAGCAGATTTATCTGTTTTGCCCTTTTCCTTACGGTCAACCATAACAAATGTAGCGGCAACCTTTGTGCCCTCAAGACCTGAAAGGATTGACATACTTTCACGGATAGCGGTACCTGCAGTAATAACGTCCTCAACAATAACGATTTCCTCGCCTGCCTGGGGCTTGTAGCCTACGAACACACCGCCCTCGCCGTGGTCCTTTTCTTCCTTACGGTTAAAGAAGAAGGGCACGTCAAGACCATTTTTAGCAAGAGCTACTGCAACTGAAACAGCAATGGGAATACCCTTGTATGCAGGACCGTAAAGAACTGTTTTCTTGTTGCCTACCTTTTCAAAATATGCCTTTGCATAGAATTCGCCTAATTTGCAAATCTGTTCGCCTGTTTTAATATCACCTGCGTTGATGAAATAAGGGATTTTTCTGCCGCTTTTTGCAGTAAAATCACCAAACTTAAGAACGCCTGCACCTTCTAAAAACTGTATAAATTCTCTTTTGTAGCTTTCCATAATTTTTCCTCCTCAATTAGTCACAGAACTCTGCAACGCATCTGTTATATGCTGCAACGGGGTCTTCTGCCGCGGTGATGGGTCTGCCCACAACTATATAGTCTGAGCCGATTTCCTTTGCCTGAGCAGGTGTCATAACGCGCTTTTGGTCACCGATATCGCCGTCTGCAAAACGAACACCGGGAGTGATTGTAAGGAATTCCTTACCGCAGGTATCGTGAACCTTACCTGCTTCGAGGGGTGAACAAACAACACCATCAAGACCTGCAAGCTTTGCATTATGAGCATAGTGCATAACTACCTTGTCAATGGGCTCTTTAATAAGAAGATCGTTTTCCATTCTTTCCTGATCGGTTGATGTAAGCTGAGTAACCGCAATAAGGAGGGGTCTTGTGCCGTCCTCACGGGTAAGACCTTCAAGGGCAGCTTCCATCATACTGATTGTACCTGCTGCGTGAAGGTTTGTAATATCAACGTCAAGGCTTGAAAGAACTGACATTGATTTTTTAACTGTGTTGGGAATATCGTGAAGCTTAAGGTCAAGGAAGATTTTATGTCCGCGTTTTTTGATTTCACGAACAATCTGAGGACCCTCTGCATAGAAAAGCTCCATACCGATTTTTACGAAGGGCTTTCTGCCGCCTTCGAATTTATCAAGAAATTCATAAACCTTTTCTGCGCTCGCGAAGTCGCAAGCAACAATAACGTCTCTACCCATTATTTTACTCCTCCTATTATATCTGAAAGATTATTAATTCCGTATTTATCCATTACTCTCGGTAAGTCGTTTATGATGTCACGACAAGCATAGGGGTCAACAAGGTTTGCCGCACCTACTTCAACTGCAGTAGCACCTGCAAGCATAAGCTCGATTACGTCCTCTGCACTTGAAACACCGCCCATACCAACTACGGGAATATTAACCGCATTAGCAACCTGGTAAACCATTCTTACTGCTACGGGGAAGATTGCGCTACCCGAGAAACCGCCCATTTTATTGGCAATAACGGGCCTCTTGGTTTTAAGGTCAATGCGCATACCGAGAAGTGTGTTTATAAGGCTGATACCATCCGCACCTGCCGCTTCACAAGCCTTTGCTATTGAAACGATATCGGTAACGTTTGGTGAAAGCTTAATAATTACGGGCTTTGTAGTCACCTTTTTAACTGCGGCGGTAACCTCTGCGGCAGCCTCGGGATTAGTGCCGAAGCTCATACCACCACCGTGAACGTTGGGACAGCTTACGTTAACCTCAAGCCAACCCACCTGTTCCTCTTTATCAAGCATTGCACAGGTGTAGGCGTAATCCTCAACGGCAAAGCCGCTTACGTTAGCCATAACCTTTTTATCAAAGCATTTTTTAAGCTTGGGTAATTCCTCACTGATAACCTTTTCAACACCGGGGTTCTGAAGACCAACGGCGTTAATCATACCCGCACTGCATTCGGCAATTCGGGGTGTGGGGTTACCGAAGCGAGGGTCCTTTGTAGTACCCTTGAACGAGAAGGTACCAAGGACGTTTATATCATAAAGCTCGGCAAATTCGTAGCCGTAGCCAAAGGTTCCGCTTGCAGGAATAACAGGGTTATCAAGGGTTATTCCGCAAAGGTCAACACTTAATCTGCCCATAAAATCTCCTCCTTCTCAAGCACGGGACCATCCTTACAAATACGCTTGTAGCCTGTAATTGTTTTACAGGAGCAGCCCATACATGCACCAAAGCCGCAACCCATTCTTTCCTCAAAGCTGAACTGACCGCTTGTGGTGGTTGCCTTGTAAAGAGCCTTTAACATGGGCTCGGGTCCGCAGGTGTAAAAATACGTGTAGTCAACGTCCTTTAATGCATCTGTAACGAAGCCCTTAACACCGTATGAGCCGTCTGCAGTTGCAACGAGTACCTTAGCACCAAGAGCCTTGAAATCATCCTCACAGAAAATTTCTTCCTTAGTGTTAAAGCCGAGTATTACAGTTACATTTTTACCCTCGGCAATAAGCCTTTTAGCGAGCATATAAAGGGGCGGAACACCTACGCCGCCACCGATAAGCACGGGGCTTTCGCCTGAAACAGCAGTGTTGTAGCCGTTACCGAGACCTGTAAGAATGCTAAGCTCAGTACCCTCAGGCATCTGTGACATTTTTTCAGTACCCTTACCCACAACCTTGTAAATCAAGGTAAGAATACCGTTCTCGCAATCGCAGACGGAAATGGGTCTGCGAAGGTAGAAGCCGTCTAATTTGATATTTACAAACTGTCCGGAAGACGTGATATCACTCACGTCCCCCTTAAGCTTCATTCTGTAAACAGTTTTTGTAAGAGCAATATTTTCAGTTATTGTAAAAATTGAATCTCTCATAAATTTGCCTCTGCATCGATAGTTGAAATTGTAAGTGTGATATCCTCAAGAACGTCAAGAAGAACACGTACTGTATCGAGGGCTGTGAAAATTGTTACGTTGTTTTCGATTGAGTAACGGCGAATCTCAAGACCGTCGTTATTATTTTTGGTTGAGCTGATATCCTTGGTGTTGATAACGTAAGCAATATGACCCTGACGGAGTGCATCGGGAACCTCACTGCTGCCCTCACTGATTTTGCCGAGAACGTGAGTTCTGATGCCGTTTTCCTTAAGGAATTTTGCAGTACCCTCAGTTGCCTGAATATTGAAGCCGAGCTTGTAGAAGCGGCGGATAAGAGGAAGTGTTTCTTCCTTGTCCTTGTCGGCAACGGTTACGAATACTGTACCGTAGTTCTGAAGGTGCATACCCGAAGCCTGAAGTGCCTTGTAAAGAGCACGGTTAAGCTTGTCATCGTAGCCGATCGCTTCACCTGTTGACTTCATTTCGGGTGAAAGGTAAGCATCAAGACCGCGGATTTTATTGAATGAGAATACGGGCACCTTTACGTACCAGCGTTTCTTTTCATCGGGATAAATATCGAAGATACCCTGCTCCTTAAGGCTCTTGCCCATAATAACCTCAGTTGCAATATCTGCAAGTGAGTAGCCCGTTGCCTTTGAAAGGAAGGGAACTGTTCTTGAAGAACGGGGGTTAACCTCGATGATGTAAACGTCATCGTGCTCATCAACGATGAACTGAATATTGTAAAGACCAACAATGCCGATGCCGAGACCAAGCTTCTTAGCATACTGAAGAATGATACCCTTAACCTTGTCGGAAATACTGAATGAGGGATAAACGCTTATGGAGTCACCTGAGTGAATACCTGTTTTTTCAACAAGCTCCATAATACCGGGAACGAATACGTCTCTGCCGTCGCAGATAGCGTCAACCTCAACCTCTTTACCCTGAATGTATTTGTCAACAAGAACGGGCTTGTCCTCGTCAATTTCAACGGCAGTTTTAAGGTAGTGACGAAGCTGCTCCTCGTTAGCAACAATCTGCATAGCACGTCCGCCGAGAACGAAGCTGGGACGAACAAGCACGGGGTAACCGATTTCTGCAGCAGCTGCAAGACCGTCCTCCATATTTGTAACAGCCTTACCCTTTGCACGGGGAATGTTAAGCTCGTTAAGAAGGTTTTCGAATGCGTTACGGTCCTCTGCACGGTCGATAGCGGCACAGTCAGTACCGATAATCTTAACACCACGGTCGAAAAGGGGCTGAGCAAGGTTAATAGCAGTCTGACCACCAAGAGTTGTAATAACACCCTCGGGCTTTTCAAACTCGATAATGTTCATAACGTCTTCGGGAGTAAGGGGCTCAAAGTAGAGCTTGTCCGCAGTTGTGTAGTCAGTTGAAACGGTTTCGGGGTTATTGTTGATAATAATAGCCTCGTAGCCTGCATTTTTGATTGTCATAACAGCGTGAACTGTTGAGTAGTCAAATTCAACACCCTGACCGATACGGATGGGACCTGCACCGAGAACGATGATTTTCTTTCTGTCGGTGTGAATGGAAGCATTCTCACCTGTGTATGATGAATAGAAGTAAGGAATGTATGCATTTGTGTGGCATGTATCAACCATCTTGAATGCAGGGAAAAGACCAATTTCCTTACGCTTGTTGTAAACGTCAAGCTCGTTGCAGTTCCAAAGACGTGCAATGTACTTGTCGCCGAAGCCCATTTTCTTTGCGGCAATAAGGGTTTCGTTATCTTTATTAACACGAAGCTTTTCTTCCATATCAATAATGTTCTTGATAGCCTCAAGGAAGAAGGGTGTAATCATTGTAACCTCGTGGATTTTTTCAAGTGATACACCGTGATAAATAAGCTCTGCAATAGCAAAGATATTGTCTGAGCGGAACTCTGAAATGTACTCAAGAAGCTCATCAACGCTCATATTGTCAAACTTTGAAAGGTACATATGGTTTGCACCGATTTCAAGTGAACGGATACCCTTAAGAAGTGCCTCCTCAAGGTTTGAACCGATACCCATAATTTCACCGGTAGCCTTCATCTGAGTGCCAAGCTTGTTGGTAGCAGATGTGAATTTATCGAAGGGGAAACGGGGTAATTTAGCAATAACGTAGTCAAGTCTGGGCTCGAATGCGGCATTTGTGTTAGCAATCTGAATTTCCTCAAGAGCCATACCTACGGCAATTTTTGCAGTTACACGGGCAATGGGGTAACCTGAAGCCTTTGAAGCAAGAGCGGATGAACGTGAAACTCGGGGGTTAACCTCAATAAGATAATATTCAGACGTGTGAGGATTAAGGGCAAACTGAACGTTACAGCCACCTTCGATTTTAAGCTCCTTAATAAGCTTGATAGCAGAATCGTTGAGCATTTTTTCGTCCTCTTTGCTGAGGGTCATAATGGGAGCCACAACGCAGGAGTCACCTGTATGAACACCAACGGGGTCGATATTTTCCATACCGCAGATGGTAATAGCGTGGTCGTTAGAGTCACGCATAACCTCGAACTCAATTTCCTTATAGCCCTTAACACTCTTTTCAATAAGTGCCTGATGAACGGGTGAAAGCTTGAATGCGTTTGTACCGATTTCAATAAGCTCGTCCTCGTTGTATGCAAAGCCGCCACCTGTACCGCCAAGGGTAAATGCAGGACGAACAACAACAGGGTAACCGATACGTGCCGCAGCAGCCTTAGCCTCCTCAAGGGAGTAAGTGATTTCTGAGGGAATAACGGGTTCTCCGATGGATTCGCAAAGCTCCTTGAAAAGCTCACGGTCCTCTGCACGTTCAATAGATGCGCTTGAGGTACCGAGAAGCTTAACCTCGCACTCCTTAAGAACGCCTTTTTTCTCAAGCTGCATAGCAAGGTTAAGACCTGTCTGACCGCCGATACCGGGAATAATAGCATCGGGACGCTCGTGACGGATAATCTTTGCCACGTACTCAAGTGTAAGGGGCTCCATATAAACCTTGTCCGCAATAATTGTGTCGGTCATAATTGTAGCGGGGTTGGAGTTAACAAGCACAACCTCGTAGCCTTCCTCCTTAAGAGCAAGACAGGCCTGTGTACCTGCATAGTCAAACTCTGCCGCCTGACCGATAACAATAGGACCTGAACCTATAATCAAAACCTTTTTAATGTCTGTTCTCTTTGCCATCTGAGAATCCTCCTTAAATATATGTGAAAATCAATTATTAACAAATTCGTTGAATGTAAAATGCAGAAGTCAAAATTTCGGGACTGCGTCAGCATTACAATCGGCTTTGCCCCTAACTTGCAACTTGCCACTTGCCACTTGCAACTTATTTCTTATAAACAACCTTACCGTCGCACACGGTCAATACACATTCACCGTTTACGGGCATACCCGCAAAGGGTGTTGCCTTACCCTTTGAAAGAAATTCGTCGGGATTTACGGTGCTTTCGGCATCAAGCCTCCACACGGTGTAATCCGTACCCAAGGGGATGTTGAATCGCTTTCGGGGATTTACGGCTAAAAGCTCTATAAGTTTTTCAAGGGTTATAACCCCTGTTTTAACAAGATTTGTGTACATAATCTGGAATGCGGTTTCAAGACCAACAATTCCGAAGGCACTACCCGCAAGACCCCTTGACTTTTCCTCTGCCGAGTGGGGTGCGTGGTCGGTGGCAAGCATATCAATTGTGCCGTCCTTTATACCCTCAATAAGAGCAAGTCTGTCTGCCTCGGAGCGAAGGGGCGGATTCATTTTGAAGCTTCCGCTTTCCTCAAGGTCGTTATCATCAAGCACAAGGTAATGGGGGCCTGTTTCACAGGTTACATCAAGACCCTCTGCCTTGGCTTTTCTTATTAATTCAACGCTTTCCTTTGCCGAAATGTGGCAAACGTGGTATTTACAGCCCGTTTCCTTGACGAGCCTCAAATCTCTTTCAATGGGCTTCCATTCACTTTCACTGCATATACCCTTGTGGTTATGCTCCTTAGCGTAATCACCGTCGTGAATGTAGCCGCCGAAAAGAAGGGCGTTATCCTCACAATGGGCAACTATTGTTTTGCCGAGACGCTTGGCTTCAAGCATAGCCTGTCGCATAAGCTCCTCACTCTGCACTCCCCTGCCGTCGTCGGAGTAGGCGAAGCAATCCTCACTCATACCCTCTAAGTCCGCAAGGCATTCGCCCTTCTGACCTACGGTTATTGAAGCGTAGGGATAAACGTGAATAAAAGCGTCCCTTTCAATGATGTCTTTTTGCTCCTTAAGGTGCTCCACACTATCGGGAACAGGGTTCAGGTTCGGCATGGTGCACACTGCGGTGTACCCGCCGTGAGCCGCCGCCTTACAGCCTGTTTCAACCGTTTCTTTATAAGAAAAGCCCGGCTCACGAAAATGCACGTGCACGTCGCAAAAGCCGGGAAAAATAACATATTCGGGTGAATTAAAAACAGCAATACCACTATCAGAATACAAATGAGCCACAACGTCTGAACAGAACGCCTGAGCGCCCGTTCCCATTGTAGCGGTATTCACGATTTTTGCTTTAAGTTGCTCTGTCATAATTAACCTCTTTCAAAAAATAAAAGCCTTGCACACGGCAAGGCTCGAACACACAAAAACATTGATACAGTCGCACCTGTACCCAAAAGAGTTATATTCTAATCTTGCCGATATCTCGTATCGTCTTAAAGATTTTAATTATAATAACAAAAAACCATTTTTTTGTCAATAGAAATCGGGGCTTTTCAATCAAAAAACAGAGGAATATTTATATCCCTTTTTTGTAGATATTAACCAAATATAATTTCCTTTAAATTATTGTAAAATTAACCAAAACTCAGCCCTTATTTTCGTCAATATAAAGAACGATAATTGTTGAATATATCTCATTAATAGTTTAAAATAAGATATTATACTTAAAAACATTATATTAGGGGGTGTGTGCTTGAGGGATACCGATTCAATATTCATTTTTCAAAAGGGCTTTAACTACTCTCAGGACGGCCCCGGTAACCGCCTTGTTTACCACCTTTCGGGATGTAATTTCCGTTGTCCGTGGTGCTCCAACCCCGAAGGTCTCAGCATTGACGATAACGCCCAAAGGCTCACCATTGACGACGTGGTTAAAGAGGCTCTCTCCGCCAAAATGATTTTAATCGACGGGGGTGGCGTTACCCTTACGGGCGGCGAGGTTACTTGCCAGAGAGATGCCGTTATCAGTCTTTTAAAAGAACTTAAGAAAAATGGTATTCACACCTGTATCGAAACCAACGCTTCCCTTTCGGGGTGCGAGGAAATCTTTGACACGGTGGATTATATGATAGCCGATTTCAAATCACCCTTTGCCGATAAAATAAAATCCATCGGCGGTGATATTGAAACCATAAAGAAAAATCTTCTTTACAGAGCCAAAAGCGGCAAGCCCCTTCTTGTACGTGTTCCCCTTATAAAATTCTTCAATTGCACCGAGGATACCGCAAAAGCCTTCGCCCTGTTTTTTGAGGAATTAAATAACACAGGTAACGAAAATCTTTTCTTCGAAATTCTTACCTATCACGAATTCGGCAAGGAAAAGTACAACAAGCTTAATATGGAATATACCGTCACCGACGGCTACGTTACCGAGGACGATATAAAAATCCTTTTAAAGGAATTAAAAAACAAGGACTTAAAAATAATCAACACCTGAGGTGAATGCTATGTATAAATTCGACCCTATCAGAACAACCGAAGCCGCAAACCTTCTTTTTAAAGAGGAACGTGCAATAAATCATCTTGAAGGCTGGTTTATCATTAAGGAAACCGAACAGAAATATGATGAAAAATACTCTGCACTCCCCCCTATGAAAAGGGCTGCAGAAAAATTCCGCGAGGCAGTAAGGGTGCTTCCCTTATCAATCAGCGATAACGCTATCTTTGCGGGTACACAAAGGGATGCTTTTGCAAGAAGCTACGCCCTTATTAACCCCACCTTTAAGGTTGAAACCTTTGCGGGTTATTGCGACCCCACCGCAGTTTATAACGACATTGACCCCACCGAGGAATTCACCGCCGAGCGTATCAATGCCATTCGTGAGCTTGACAAGCAAAGTGATTACGTAAAAGCCCTCAGCGAGGTTTACAAGTCCTGCGAAAGCCTCACGGGTGAGGTTGCCTTCTTCATTGAGCAGGTAACGGGTCACCTTATTCCCGATATGCGTTACGCTTTAAAATACGGCGTCAAAAGGATGCTTTCCGATATTGAAGAAAAGCAGAAAAAAGCAAACGCCGAGCAATACGAAAACTACGAAGCAATGAAAATTGCACTTGACTGTGTCCTTATTCTTGCAAAGCGTTACAAGGAAATTGCCGACGAAAAGCTTCTTAGTGCCCAAGGCGAAAGAAAGGAACAGCTCAGGCTTCTTTCAGACACCCTTGCAAGGGTACCCGAAAACGGTGCCGAAACCTTCTACGAGGCTATACAGAGCTTTATTCTTCTTTGGCAGATTATGTGCCTTGAGCAGGCACCCAACCCCTTCGCATTTTCCGTTGGTAATGCAGACAGAATTTTCGAGCCCTACAGAGCCGCCGACGGACTTTCAAGGGACGAAGCCGCCGCACTCTTCAAGCACTTCCTCGTATTCTTCAACGTTGGTGACAGAAGCTGGGCAATTTCACAGAACCTTATTGTCAGCGGTCGCGACAAGGACGGCAACGACCTTACAAACGACTCCACCTATGCACTTCTTGATGCATACTACGATATGAATTTACCCCAGCCCATTCTTTCGGTTAAATTACATAAAAATACTCCTCAGAAGCTTTACGAGGAGCTTGGCAGATTCCTTTTCACCCCCGGTTGCCTTACACCCTCGTTCTTCAATGACGATTCACTTTTCAAGGTTTTACCCGAGGCAGGAATTGACGTTGACGACGTTGCAGACACCTCAATCGCAGGCTGTCAGGAGCCCCTTATTATGGGTAAGGACAACGCCAACACCACAAACAGCTGGTTCAATTTAGGCAAGGTTCTTGAGCTTACCCTCAACAACGGCTATTCCACAATCACGGGCAAAAAAATCGGCACCGTGTGTGAGCAGACCGATGCGCTCACCTTACTTAAAAACATTCGTGAGAGCTTCTATAAAAATGCACAGTATTTCTGTGACGAAATGGTAAAAGCCGCAAACGGTGCTTCAAGAGCCATTTCACATTTACCCGTGCCCTTCCTTTCCACCGTTATGGGCGGTATTGAAAGCGGCTACGACACCCGTGATATCACTCATCAGAGCACTAAGTACAACGGTAGCGGTTGCCTTATTCACGGCATAAGCGTCGTTGCCGATTCCTTCATCGCAATCGATAAGCTCGTGAACGAAAGACCTCAGGATGCCCAAAAGCTTCTTGACGCTCTTAAAAACAACTTCGAGGGCTACGAGGAGTTAAGAGAATTCTTACTCTCTGCACCCAAATTCGGTAACAACATCGACGAGGTTGACCGTGAAACCGCAGAGGTAACAAACAGAATTGCCGATATGGTACGTGCTCAGAAGAACTACCTTGGCAACAATTTCAGACCCGACTTTTCAACACCCTCAACCCACCTTCTTTACGGCTATTGGGTTGGTGCACTCCCCTGTGGCAGAATGTCAAGGGATATGCTCGGCTATGGTGTTGACCCCCTTTACGGCGAGGCTCAGAACGGTCTCGGCTTCCGCACACTTTCACTTATGAAGCTTCCCTTCAACAAGATGTGCGGCGGCTATGCTTCACACTTCGGCATTGACCCCAAATACTTTACATCCACAGATTACGAGGGCAAGGGCGTTGAATTCGGCAACAAAATTATGAAGCCCCTTTTCTTCAACGAGCTTAACGAAAACGTTGCTCCCTTCTACCTCTACGTTAACGTTACCACCGCAGAAATTCTTAAAAAGGTTCTTGCAGAGCCCAAAAAATATGCACCCTCAGGTGTTTATATTATGCGAATCCACGGCACCTTCGTTAACTTCTTAGACCTTTCACCCGCCATCCAACAGGATATTATCCGCCGTCTTGACCCTGCTTCAACAGCAATTATGTGCTAAACTATGAATATATTAGGAATTGATATTGGTACTACCACCGTAACCTGCCTTATTCTTGATACTGAGAAAAAGCAGGTTACAAGGGCCTGTACCTTAAAAAACGACAGTTTCATCGAGGGAAAGGCCTTTGAAAGGCTTCAGGACCCCGAAATTATAATAAACACCGTCAAAGCCGCTATTAAGCAGGTTTGCCTTGACGTGACTCCCGACGCCATAGGCGTCACAGGTCAGATGCACGGCATTCTATACCTTGACAAAAATAACGCCCCCCTCTCTCCCCTTATGATATGGCAGGATGAAAGGGGCAACGAGCTTTACGAAAACGGCGAAACCTATGCCCGGTATCTTACCCGTACCACGGGCATAAAAGCCGCCTCGGGCTTCGGTCTTACAACCCATTTTTATAATCTAAAAAACTCTCTTGTACCCACAGATGCAGTTATGCTTTCCACCATTCACGATTACCTTGTATCGGTGTTAACCAACAAAAAGCCCGTCACTCATTCAAGCGATGCGGGTAGCCTTGGCTTCTTTGATTTAAAGGCACTTGCCTTTGACAAAAAGGCTCTTGAAATTGCAGGTATTGACCCCGAAATTTTACCCGAGGTTTTCTCAGAAACCGTAATTGCAGGTACAACAAGCTGTGACTTTTTGCCCGACGGAATCCCCGTTGCGGTTGCTATCGGTGACAATCAGGCAAGTTTTTTAGGCTCCGTTGCTGAGCCCGAAAAATCCGTCCTCGTAAACGTTGGCACGGGCAGTCAGGTGTCCTTTGTAACCAAGTCCGTCACCTGCCCCGAGGGCGGTGAAATCCGCCATCTTACCGATGACGAATACATCTTCGTAGGTGCCTCCCTTTGCGGTGGCAGAGCCTATGCAATACTCAAAAATTTCTTTAGCTTATGTGCAGAATTCCTCGGTGGCTCAGACGAAAAGCTTTATGAAAAAATGGACTGTCTTGCCGCAAAGGGAATTAATAATCCGAACAAGCTCACGGTAAATTGTGAGTTCTGCGGAACCCGTGAAAACCCCGTAAAGCGTGGCTTTATTGACAATATCGGTGACGATAATCTCACCCCCGAAGCCCTTTCATACGGGGTGTTAAAGGGCGTTGCAACCGAGCTTTATGATATGTACAAGGGTGCCTCCGAGCTTTTAGAAATCCCACCCCAAAAGCTTGTTTGCTCAGGTAACGGTTTACGAAAAAGTGACCTGTGGCGACAGATTTTCTGCAATGATTTCGGTCTTCCCACGGAGCTTCCCTTACACAGTGAGGAGGCGGCGGTGGGCTCCTGTGTTTTTGCCTGTGCCGCAAGCGGAATTTACAACAACATCAAAGCATCGTGTGATGCTCTTCTGAGGTGAATTATGGATACTTTAAAATTAGCATCACAACCCGTATTTTTTGAAAAGAACCGTGTTTTCCGTGTGTATACGGGCGGCAAGCTTTTCAGTGATTTCTTCGGTGACAACAGTGAGGATAGCTTCTATCCCGAGGAATGGATTTGCTCATCCACCAAAGCCCTTAATGAGGGTAGCACCGATGAGTTTGAGGGTCTTTCAACAGTCAAAGGCACCACCATTCATTTTGACGAGCTTATTGCAGAACAAAAGGAGCTTATGTTAGGCAACCGAAATGGTCTTGATGTGCTTGTAAAAGCCCTTGACTCCGCTATTCGCTTACCCGTTCAGGCTCACCCCGACAAGGCATTTTCAAGAGTTAATTTCAACTCCGATTTCGGCAAGGCTGAATCCTGGTTGGTTTTAGGCGCAAGAGAGGGCGCATGTATTTACTTCGGCTTCAAGGACGGCGTAACCCCCGAGGAATTTGAGGAAGCGGTAGCAAAAAGCGAAACCGACAAAACCGCTATGGAAAAGCTTCTTAATAAAATCCCCGTGAAGCCGGGTGACGTTTACTTCATTCCCGCAAAGGCGGTTCACGCTATTGGATACGGTTGCCTTATTCTTGAGGTTCAGGAGCCTACGGACTTTACAATCCAACCCGAGCGTTGGTGCGGTGACTACAGGCTTTCGGATAACGAAATGTATATCGGTCTCCAAAAGCAAACCGCTTTAAGCGTTTTTGATTATTCATACAATCTTGACAAGGTGCTTAAGGAATGCCTTAAAACTCCTGCCATTATTTACGAAAACGAGGGCTGCAAAAAGGAATGCCTTATAGGTAAAAATGACACCCCCTGCTTCGGAGTTGAGCGCTACGTTATAAATAACGGCGAAACCGACTGCCTTGTTGGTCCCTGTGTTTACGTTGTTACCGAGGGTAGCGGTGCTCTTTCAGGCGACAATTACGAAAAGGCACTTAAAAAGGGCGACTACTTCTTTATGCCCCACTCCTGCAACGGTAAATACAAAGTAAAAGCCGAGGGCAGCCTCACACTTGCAGTATGTCTTCCTCCGGAGGTGTAATATGATTAACGAGCTTTTAAAGGGTAAAATCTGGGATAAGAACTGTAACGAAAAGTTCTTCCAATATCTCAAGGATTTTACAGATGAAGAAAAATGCGAAATAATTTACGAGGTTATGCCCCGTATTTTCAAAAAGAAGGACGAGCAAAGCATAGCCAATGCCGAAATCATACTTATATGTGCCACTCAGCAGTATTTTAACGTTGAGTCAACCCACTACAAGGCGCTTGTTTACTACCGCTTAGGTGAGTTTTATGAATGCTATAAAGAGAATTTCATAAAGGCATATACTTATTATAAAAAATACGAACTCAATAATGTTGAGTTCGATGGTATCCACGGTATTTTATTACGTGTGCTTTTGCTCAGGGATAATTTCACCTACTCCGAGGAAATGGAGAAGGAGCTTAAATTAAGCTACGGTGAAACGGACCTTGGCTTACGTAAGGACCGACTTTATGAAAACATCGGCACACTCATTATGGCTGAGCGTGACAACGATGAAAAGACCGTTGAAGTCCTCAAAAAACGTATCAAAAAAATCATCAAGGCGGACGAATACTTCTTCCTTGATTTAGCATTCAGAAAGGATGCAACTCCCGATTACTTAAACACTCCCGAAGTTCTTATGAATTACGTAAATAATTTATAAAAGAAAAAGCCCCTCGCCTAAACGAGGGTTTTTTTCTTTAGAAAGAGAAAATGAAATGTTGAGCAATCAAATTGTCTAACTATGTTATAACATACGAATGTTGCAACAATTTCACAACTTTGTAAACAATTTGTGAACACAATGTGTTATTTTTGTGTCATAGCATTATTTTCCCTGTTTTTAATGACTTTTTTATGCCATTATGGTATTATATATACATTATTATTTAAAGGAAGACTATTATGGATATTTTAAAAACCCTCAGCACTGAATTTTCAGTCAGTGATATGCACGTTAAAAATATTGTTGAGCTTATTGACGACGGTAACACAATCCCCTTTATTGCCCGTTACCGTAAGGAGATGACAGGCTCCTGCGATGACCAGAAGCTTCGTGAAATCAACGACCGTCTTACGTATCTCAGAAACCTTGAAAAGCGTAAGGAGGAGGTTTTATCCTCCATTGAGGAGCAGGGCAAATTAACCGACGAAATTTCCGCCGCCGTTGCCTCTGCCGTAACCCTTGCCGAGGTTGAGGATATTTACAGACCCTACAAGCAAAAGCGTAAAACACGTGCCTCTGTAGCCAAGGAAAAGGGTCTTGAGCCCCTTGCAGATTTGCTTCTTTCATTCACCCTTAAGGGCGTGGATTTAAAGGAGGTTGCCACCGAATACATTGATAGCGAAAAGGGTGTTGAAACTCCCGAGGAGGCTTTGCAGGGTGCTTCTGACATTATTGCCGAGCGTATCTCCGACTCCCCCGACGTACGCCGTGTGCTCAAGGACCTTATTGCCAAGCGTGGTGTTATAAAATCCCTTGCCAAAACTGAGGAAGACAGCGTTTATTCTATGTACTACGAATACAGTGAGCCCGTTGCTAAAATCCCCTCACACCGTATTCTTGCCATAAACCGTGGTGAAAAGGAAGGCTTTTTAAAGGTAAGCGTTGAGGTTGAGGAGGAGACCTCACTTATGCTTATTAATCAGCTTTTCATTAAAGAGGGTAGCTCGTCAACCGACTTCTGCAAGGCATCTGCCGAGGATAGCTACAACCGTCTTATTCTCCCCTCACTTGAGCGTGAAACCCGTGCTAATCTTACAGAAAAAGCCGACGAACAGGCTATAAAGATGTTCGGCAGTAACTTAAAGCCCCTTCTTATGCAGCCGCCCATTAAGAACAAAACCGTTCTTGCAGTTGACCCTGCTTACAGAACCGGTTGTAAGCTTGCGGTTGTTGACGGCAACAGTCGTGTTCTTTTCACGGGTGTTATTTACCCCACACCCCCTCAAACCAAAATCGAAGAATCCGAAAAAAGGGTTCTGGAGCTTATCAACAAATACAAAATCGACTGCATTTCAATCGGTAACGGCACCGCAAGTAAGGAAAGCGAAATTTTCATTGCGGACACTATTAAAAAGTCAAGCCGACCCGTATCATATATGGTTGTTAACGAAGCAGGTGCTTCCGTTTACTCCGCATCCAAATTAGGTGCCGAGGAATTCCCCGACTTTGACGTTTCCGTTCGTTCTGCAGTATCCATTGCAAGACGCTTGCAGGACCCCCTTTCAGAGCTTGTTAAAATCGAGCCCAAGAGTATAGGTGTTGGTCAGTATCAGCACGACGTGCCCCTTGCAAGGCTCGAGGAATCCCTTTCAGGCGTTGTTGAGGACTGTGTAAACTCCGTTGGTGTTGACCTTAACACCGCATCAGTATCCCTTTTAAAATATATTGCGGGTATTAGCTCTGCAACTGCAAAGAATATAGTTAACTACCGTGAGGAAAACGGTGCATTCTCGGGCAGAACCGAGCTTAAAAAGGTTAAGGGTCTCGGACCTAAGGCATATCAGCAGTGTGCAGGCTTCCTTCGTATTCCCAACGGCAAAACTCCCCTTGACAACACGGGTGTTCATCCCGAAAGCTATGATGCGGCTAAAAAGCTTCTTGATTTATTCGGTTATTCTCAAAAGGACGTTGCATCAAACGGTGCCTCAGGCATCGGCGGTAAGGTTAAGGAATACGGTCTTAGCAAGGCCGCCGAGGAATGCGGTGTGGGTACCCCCACCCTTACGGATGTTATCGGCGAATTAGAAAAGCCCGGACGTGACATTCGTGACGATTTACCCAAGCCCATGCTCCGTTCAGACATTATGGATATGAATGACTTAAAGGAAGGTATGGAGTTAACGGGTACGGTGCGTAACGTTATTGATTTTGGTGTATTCGTTGATATAGGCGTGCATCAGGACGGACTTGTGCACATATCCCAGATTTGCGACAAATTCATAAAGCACCCATCCGAAGTACTTAAAGTGGGCGAGGTCGTAAAGGTTAAGGTTTTAGGTGTTGATGCCAACAAAAAGCGCATTTCCTTAACAATGAAAGGCGTTAATCAATAAGATTTTAAAATTGTAGTGACAAACTCATATCTTTGTGTTATAATATTTTGGATTTTAATGAATGTGAGGTACTAAAAAGTGCTCGAATTAAACAATGCTCTTGAACTTATTATAAAAACAGTTGAAAAAACTTCTGAAGAATACGGCTTCAAGGTTGAATACCCCGACGGTGTAAGACCCCCCGAGCTTCCCATTCAGACAGTTGGTTCAAAGTCAATTATTATGTTCCGTGGTGAAAACGGCAGAATCAGGGTTGAACACAACGGTGATAAAATTTCACTTCACTGTGCACGTGCTAACGAAAGCGACACACCCGATGACGATATGCGCCGTGTTTCACTTTCACTTCTCGACTTAGAAACCTTCAACGAAAAGGATTTAAAATATCTTGCAGAGGATTATGCTGAGTCCTTCAAAAAGAATTTCTCAACTAAATCCCCCTACAGTGGCAAAAAGGCTCCCACACCCGTATCAAGAACACAGGCCAAAAGCGGTGCTCTTGCTTACGATGCAAACACACTTGGTAGCCGTTTCACAACAATTTATCCCCAGCTTCGTGACGAATACAAGCGTAATCTTGAAGCCTACGGCGAATTTTTAGCAGAGGATTTCTTCGTTAATCACGGTAACGCTCTTGTGCTTGAAACAATCCGCCAGAACGACAAAATCAAAATGCGTCAGCTTTTCAAATTGCTTAACGACATTTACGAGGACGGCACAAACGACACACAGAGCCTTGTTGCCGTTACCATTCTCGGCACCACACTTGCCGCTAACAAGGACCTTCTTGAAAACGCTCAGGAATACTTCAGCGACACAATGAAGGAGCCCGTTACCGAAATCGTTAACTACCTTGCAAAAAGCAAAAGCGCAAGAATGAGACTTGAGAATCCCCCCGTATACAAGCCCAAAAAGAATAAGAAAAAGGGTATGCTCTCCTCAATGCTCGGTATGCAGTAAGACTCAAGACCTCCATCCTTTCGGATGGAGGTCTTTTTTAGTGAGGAGTGAGAAGTGCCCCTTTAATTACGCATTCCGAATTATGAATTACGCATTAAAAAAGCCCCGTTCAACGAACGGGGCTTTTGTTATTTCACGAACTTGCGATTTCGTTTATTATAAGATTTCTTTTTTCTTTCTTGTGAGAACGAAGGCTGCTGTTGAAACTACGCAAACTGTTGCTGCAAGAGCGATGCCTACGTCACCTGTCTTTTCGGATTCTGATGAAGAAGCCTTAGCTGTTGTTGAAGCAGCTGCTGAATTTGTTGTTGATTCAGCCTTTGTTTCGTCACCGCTATCGCCACCGAAGAGACCTGCAAGGAATTCGATAATCTTATTAAGAAGGTCTTCGAATGAACCGAAGTCAAGACCGAGCTTTTCAAGGAACTGCTGGAACAATTCAGAAATATCAATGTCATCGTCAACCAACTGCTCAATGATATCTGTGATTTCTGCATTACCAAGAACGTTTGCGATAGCATCTGCAAAGTCTGCAAATGTTACGCCGTTACCGGAAAGCATATCTCTGATAGTCTGAAGAAGAGCGTTGATGCCTGTTACTTCTGAACTTTCGCCTTCACCTGTTGAGGTGTCACCCTCTGTTACGGGAGGTGTGCCCTCGGGGAAGTTGAAGTTGATAACTCTGTTTTCGTAAAGAGTTGTTGTTGTGATATCGTTATCAACACTATCGTCTGTACGGAACTCATCGATGTAGAGGTTCAATGAGGTTGAAGCCTTTGATGTGTCACGAACATTGAATGTGATGAAGATAAGGTCTCTTGCCTGGTTTTTGCTTACGCCGTCACCTGAAGGAATCCAAGCCATTGCATACTGGTTGTCAGTACCGGACTTAAGACCCGAAACGAGAAGACCGTTAAAGTTGGGTGATATGTTACCTGAACCATCGTCAGCACCTGCAAGACCCGCCTTAGCAACGCTGAGAACGGTGGGGTCAAACTCAAAATACATATTAACGCCGACAAGCTTTTTGATACCCTTGGGGGCTTTAATAACAACCGTAAAGGTTGTTGTTGATACGGCAGCAACCTGTGAAGCAGATTCTGCGTAATCACCCTCGGTTACTAAAGTAGTAAGAGCGGGGGTTTCAGCCGCAATACTCATCGGCGCAATGCTGATGCAGATAAGAAGTGCGGAAAGAAAAATCGCAAGTATTTTCTTCATTAAAATCTTTCCTTTACATGAAAATGTAGGGGTAAACCCATTGCTAACCTGTGGGCATAGATATACCGACACTTATAGCCTAAAGAGATTATATTACAAACAGACCCGAATGTCAACAGATATTTTGTTTTTAATAAGTGTTTTTTAAACTTTTTAAAATAAGACGTTCACCTCGAAAACCTTGATTTTTCAAGGCTTCCGAGGTGTTTCGGCATTTTAGACAAAATAAGAGTATTATTTTCTATCAACAAATCATCTGAGTTTCTTCATTAAATCATCAAAGGATATATTTTCGTCTGTATCACCCTGATAATTTTTCATAGAAGCGAAAATACAAGCCTTGATTTTGCTCTTTTCCTCGTCCGATTTATATTCTGACGTATTTTCTGCTGCAGGAGGTCCGAAAATACCTAAGGAACAAGCCTCAGAAAGCTTTTCGGGAATCATTTTTACAGTCCTGCCGTTTATACTGCGTTTTGTGAATTTGCATTTTTTATCACAAAGCTCACACACAAAATCCACGTCCTCAAAGGGAAGGGGCGGATTTTTAAGTGAGGGTGCAACGCTGACGAGTGCACCTGTGGGGCAAACGTTGACACAGGCACCGCAGGAAGCACATTTGCTTTCACCCAAGGGCAAATCAAATGCACTCATAGGCAACGTGCCGAAGCCCCTGCCGAAAAGACCGAGATTTTCCGTTCCCGATATTTCACGACAAGCCCTTACACACTGACCGCACAAAATAC
>JAFYLQ010000040.1 GCA_017550105.1 Clostridia bacterium
AACGGGCTGAGGTACCGGAGTCGGCTGTGCTACGGGCTGGGGTGCCGGAACAGGCTGTGCTACAGGCTGGGTAACCGGTTTAGCAACGGGCTGAGGTGCCGGAACAGGCTGTGCCACGGGCTGGGGAGCCTGTTTAGCAACGGGCTGGGGTGCAGGTGTTGGCTGTGCTACAGGCTGAGGTGCCGGTCTGACAGCGGGTTGGGGTGCCGGAGCCATCTTTGCCATATTTACTTCACTCGAGGTTAGTTCGTATGCCGGTTTAAGGGCAGAGGGTGAAGCCTGAGTTACCTTAGGAACAGGTCTTGCCGCAGGTTGCGGTACAGGTTGAGGAACCGGTTTAGCAACGGGCTGGGGTGCAGGTGTTGGCTGTGCTACAGGCTGAGGTGCCGGTCTGACAGCGGGTTGGGGAACCTGCACAGGATGAGGTGCTACAGGTGCGACCGGTATGGGTGTCGGTGCAACCGGTTCGTCCTCAATTAAAAGAGCAGTGTTTTCTTCCTCATCAATACTTACGGGAACAGGAGCAGGCTGAACCGAAGCAACCGGCTGAGGTGCCGATGTAGTAGCCGGACGATAAACAAACTCGTCCTCTGCTTCACTTACCGGTTTTACGGGTTCGGGAATTTCTTTATCACCTTCTACTAACAATGATGTAGCTTCCAGTTCATCCTCATCAAAGCTCGTAGGTTGAGCTGCAGGAACAATCGGTTTAGGAATGGGTGTGGGCTGTGCTTTTTCTTCCTCAAAAAGATTGTCTTCCATCATATCGGCAATACCTATCTGAGGAACCTGATTAACATTTACCTCTTTTATAACGGGCTCGGGTGTTACGACGGGCGCAACCTTTTTGGGAGGATGGCTCTTATTAACCGCCTCAACTACCTTAGCATCCTCTTTTAAAATATAATCCTCAATAAGATTATACTCAAAAGCATTCGTGGATTTAAGGTAAGCCGCAAAACGCTTAGCATACTCCATATCTGCTTCACGGAAGGGCTTTGTCATAGCCGAAATAGCAGATAAAAAGCCTATTATATTATTGGCATTTGCTTTAGCGGCACAGGGTGTGTATGCCATCTGCAATTCCCAAGTTGTTTCATTTATAAAAATGTATCTGAAATCCAACAACAATTTATCAACAGAAAGATTAAGTGCCTTAAGGTCTCTGGTGATTGCAGCGAACTGTTGCATAAGAAGCAGATACTGCACCTTTGACATAGGCTGTTTGAGTCTTTCGCCCAAGGAAATTCCGTTCATACAAACAAACTGCATCTGGGTCCCTTGAACAGATGACCCAAGGATACCTTTTATGGGGGTATTTGACAAATACATTGCTTCGCCGTTAACAAAACCATCAGTCGGCGCGAAGCCAATTGAAAGAATTGTCGCATTACCATTATTAGATACTTTAAATTCCATAAAAACCTCCCGAATTAAAGTATTTTTTGCAATAAATTATAATACACCTATCCTAATTATAATCGTTATGATTATATTACTTTTGTAAAATTTTGTCAATTGAAAAACCCATTTTTTCAGACTCCTCAAACCTTTTATATAATATGTATATATAATCATATTAATAATTGTGAAAAAAACCGTATCCTCTCATAGAACAATGTTCTATGAGAGGATATACTTTTCAAAAATTATATACTGTTTTCAAGTTTTTTGGCCAATTCGGCACAGCTTCCGTATCGTGAAGACGGGCTGATGGCAACACATTTGTCTATTATTTTTTCCAGCTCTGCAGATATTAGAGGATTAATCTGACGTACGGGTCTGTACTCGTATTTTTTATTATTCGGTCCTACACCCGTCAGAAGATGATGTAAAGTCATACCCAACGCATAAATGTCAGTTCGTGCATCCGACTGCCTTCTGCCGAATTGCTCGGGTGCAGCATATCCCTTTGTACCAAAGCAAGCAGTATCACTCTTTTTCTTCGGGTCATAGCATCTCATAATACCAAAGTCTATAAGGGCAATTTTGCCATTATCCCTTAACATTATGTTGGCGGGCTTCAAATCTCTGAATATTCTGGGAGGATTGAGGGAGTGCAGATAATTTAAAACATCACACAGTTGCAGACCCCACTCAACAACAATTTCAGGTGCCTGGGCAGACGACCTGTTAACCAAAGCCTCAAGAGTTTCACCGGTAATATATTCCTCGATAATGCACAGGAAATCGTCAGTCTCTATTACCTCGTATATTTTGGGAATCATCGGGTGGTCAAGCTCTTTTACCGCCGCAGTCTCTTTAAACACCATATCCCTTATTACAGAACTGTATTTCTTGTCTTTTTTGAAACACATTTTAGCTGCGTAAAGTACCCCGTTAGAAACATCTTCCACAAGATAAACTCTGAAGGTACCACCCTTACCCAACAAAAGAATAACCCTGTACGAGTTATTGAGCATTGCACCAACAACGTTTTTCTCATCTAAAATTATTTTTTTAGTGCGTTTGACGGGCATCTTTTCTTCCTTGTAGAAAACGAATTTCTCAATGTGAGCAAAATCAATAACGTCATTGGCAAATAATTTATGTAGCTCACCTTTTTCGATTTTCTTTGAATTAACCCAAACGCCATTTGTTGATGAATCCTTTATGTACCATGTGTATTCATCATAATAGAACGTAGCATGATTTCTTGAGATTTTAGGACTGTTAACAACAATATCATTATCTTCCGTTCTGCCAATGGTAACCTTGCCTTTTTTAAACGATGAATTAGCGGTTTTTTCAGACCAGAGAACAAGCGTGTTGGAAAAAAGTCGTTCTGTATTGTATGCTTCAGCAGGAACCTCAAACACTCCCGACCTTGCTTCCGTCTTAAATCTACCGCATTTATGACAACACAAATGATTTTCCGTCGGTGTTTTTCTTACAACAGAAAACTCATGTGCATTATTTTTGCAGTCAAGATATTTGTTACCGCGTTCATCTGCAATCTCTCTTACGGCAAGCACCGCAAGACTCTTCATACCCGACACGCTTACGTTTATACCGTCAAACGTATCAATATGTATCTTGAATTTACTGAAATCAATTAATTTACAACCGTTTTTTTCGGCACTTTCTCTGATTACGGAATTGTATTTTTCGATATCCTTATCCTTGTACTGTTGGAAAAAATCAAATTCGGGATTTTTCTGCATACAGGTTGTGAATAAAGTGCAACACCACACCTCTGCACGTGGATAATTTGTTTTCAGACTATTGAGCATAACGTCATAAGCAAAGGAAAAAGAAGATTCATCCTCAATGTATCCGTACATGTTTTTGCCTATTTCTTCGTTATAATAATTTTCAACACTACCGGAAACCGACACGTCACCTAACCAGTCACCGATTCCCATCATAACCAGAATTACGTCAGGACTGTCTTTTCCTGAATGTAGGGCTGAGGTTCTTTCCTTTGAACAACCCGATGGGAATAAGCTTCCCGTATCCGGCATCTGAGTTACACGGCTGTAAGCGTAAGAATTGTTTACAAGAAGCTCTCCGCCAAAATAGTTGATAACTCTTTGCCACCAGGTACGATTTTTATCAGGAATACCTGATTTGACACAGTTTTCACCCTGATAAAAAATCTTGTAGCCCGACGGATTGAAGCCTGCAAAGGTACTTATGGAGTCGCCGAGCACAGAAAACTTCTTGCCGTAATATTTATTCATTTTTCGCCAGTCCGCAAACTGCACGTTACCTACACCTGCTAATCTTTCGCTGGTTTTATCGTTATAAACAGCCACTCCACTCGCCTCCTTTACAAGATTTTAGTTTCTAATTAAAGATTATAATATTTTTCAAACTCAACGGGGTGAGGAACCTTTGAGATTTCGCTACATTCTGCACGTTTTGCCTTGATGAAGTTCTTAATAAGCTCCTCGGGGAATACGCCGCCTGCTGTAAGGTAATCGTAGTCTGCCTCAAGTGCATCAAGAGCTGCCTCAAGTGAAGTGGGAAGACCCTTAAGCTTTGCCTTTTCCTCCTCAGGAAGATTGAAAAGGTTAAAGTCGTAGGGACCCCAACCGTTCTCATGGGGGTCAATCTTATTCTTGATACCGTCAAGACCCGCCATAAGAATTGCCGCATAGCAGAAATAGGGGTTGCAGGTTGCATCGGGGTTACGAAGCTCGAAACGACGCTTGTCGGGAGCCTTTGCATAAGCAGGAATACGGATAACCGCACTTCTGTTTGATGTTGCATAACCAACGGTTACGGGTGCCTCGAAACCGGGAATAAGACGCTTGAAGGAGTTTGTGCTGGGGTTTGTGATAGCACAAAGTGAAGAAATGTGCTTAAGAAGACCGCCAATGAAATAATGAGCAGTTTCACTGAGGTTTGAGTAGCCGTTATCATCGGAGAATACAGGCTCACCCTCTTTAAATAACTGAATGTGAACGTGCATACCACTACCTGCCTCACCGTAAATGGGCTTGGGCATAAAGGTTGCGGTTTTGCCGTATTTAAGGGCAGTATTGCGGATGATGTATTTAATCCACATAGTGTTATCTGCCATTTTTGACATCTGACCGAGCTGAGGCTCAATTTCAAACTGACCTGATGCGGCAACCTCGGGATGATGGTAGTTAATTTCAATACCTGCATCCGCCATGTGCAAACACATCTCGCTACGGCATTCATAGGTAAGGTCAAAAGGCTTTGCTATATGGTAGTTTTTCTGCTTGGGAACAATAACGCCATCCCCTGCAACAGCGCTATTCCAATATGACTGCTTAGCATCAACGTCTGCGCTGATATTGTCGGGAGAAACGTTCCAGCCCACCTGATCGAAAAGATAAAATTCAAACTCGGGAAGAATAAGCATTGTGTCTGCAATGCCGCTATCCTTCATATACTGCTCTGCCGCAAGAACAATATTACGGGGGTACTGAGCAAGGGGTCTGTTGGCCGGTGAGTCAATAATCATAGCGTTACCTGTCATAGACAAGGTGGGAATTTCACAGAAGGGGTCAACAATGGCAGTGTCGGGGTCGGGAATGAAAACCATATCACTTTTTTCAACAACCGCATAGCCGTAGTTGGAAGCATCAAAGCCGATACCGCTTTTCATGGTTTCCTCAGAGAAATTCTCGGCAGGAATTGTAACGTGGCGGTACTGACCGTTGATGTCAACCATCTTGAAGTCAACCATTTTAATGTCTTTTTCTTTAATAAGTTCAATAATCTTATTAATTTTTTCTTGCATCTGAACAACGACCTTTCTTAGTCTTATTACATACTTAATTATAATAAATTTACTTTATTTGTCAATTAAAAAAGGCTATCACCCGCGGGCAATAGCCAATTTTTTTATTTTTTATAGCCGTCAAAAACCGAAACAAGATACTTTCCTGTTTTTGCCATAAGAATTGCATAATCGGGTAATAAAGCATCGGGCTTATTATTCATAAAGGCGTCTGCCTCAAAGGTAAGGTCACCCTTGTAGTCAATTTGGGCAAGAGCCCTCATAACCTTATCCCAATTTATTGAACCGTAAAACGGTAAGGTGTGGGAGTCATTGGTGCCGTCAACGTCGTGCACGTGTAAGCACTGAAGACGCTTGTTGCCTAATTTTTTAATAAAATCCCCTATATTCTCCCTGACAAGAGCCGCATGACCTAAATCAAGACAGGCAACAAAGCAATCATTATTAAGTCCGTCAAGGTACCTTACAAACTCATCGGGTCTTGAGCAGGTGGAATGATTAACCATACCCGTGTACTGCCACATATTTTCAAGAGCAACCCTGATACCGTACTCCTCACAATAGGGAATTAATCTGCTGTAAAACTCCATATTGTATTCAAAAAGCTTTTCGGGATTACCCTCTACGTCGTATTTGAGGTGCTGACAGGGGTGAACAATAATGTTTTTGATTCCTAAGTACGAAGCCCTTTTTATAGCGTTAACTATTTCGTCAAATCTTTTGGCAGTTCGTTCTTCATCTTCAAATGACGATGCAAAGGGAGCGTGGGACTGATTGAAGCAAAGCCCCTTATCCTCGGCATATTTTCGTATTTCAGTGTAATACGCCTTGTCGTCAAGGGATTCATAAATTTCCTTGTCAAACTGCGAAAAATCTATTGCATCATAGCCCGCTTCGCTAAGAATATCAATGGCTTTGTAAATGCCAAATTTTTCCTGCAGTCTGTCAGTTGTTGAAGAAAGTCTCATAATATCACCTTATCAGAGTTGTATTTTGCAATGCAAAATATATCGCATACAACGTATATATCGCGTGGTAACATATCGCACCGAAGGTATATCGCTTCACGAAGTGAACTTTATAATCGGCACTTAGTGCCCCTTTAATTACGAATTATGCATTACGAATTACGCATTATAATTCGGCTTTGTCCCGAAATTTTGCATTTACACAAGCGCCTTCCCTTCCCATTCCTTTGCGGGAGGAACCTCAAGGAGCTTTGCAACGGTTACTGCAACGTCCTTGATTGATACATCAAAAATCTCTTTATTCTTTTCAAAGGGCTTACCGCAGAAAAGAATCGGGATTGTCATATCCTCGGGCATATCTGAGCCGTGGCTTCTGTCGTGGCCGCCGTGGTCAGCAAGAAGAATGATTGTGTAATCGTCAGAAATGCTGTTCTGCAATTTTTCAACACAGGAAAGAGCCTTGCTTACACTCTTCATATACTGCTCACTCATCCAACCGCAGTCGTGACCGCCCACCTCGTCGGTTTCACCAAGGTAAAGGAAAAGAAAGTCCGGTGATGCCTCGTTAATATATTTAATTGCCGCATCGGTGATTTTAATATCGGTGTCGGTCTGCTTGTGCTGATTTATGCAAAGGCTTACGTCAAGATTATCGGGTCTGCACAAATCACGAAGCTCCTCCCACGTATAGAAAAAGGCGCACTTTTTATCGTAATCATCAAAACGGTCAAACATACCCTTAATGGGGCGAACCTGGGGAACGTAGCCGTTGGTTAAAATACCGTGACGCTCGGGATCAACGCTATGAAAAAGTGACATATGACAAGGAAGTGTAACAGAGGGCATTACAGTTCTTGCCTTTAATGAATACGTACTGTTCTCAACCAATTTTTGTGCAAAGGGGTTGCCGCACTGCATCATACCATCGGGACGCATACCGTCAACGAGCACAAGAATAACTTTTTCTGACATAATAATCACCTTTTTATATTATTTTTTCTTTACTTCTTTATTACGCTTGCAGGAAGCTCATACACCTGACGACAGGTTTCAACTTCAGTATTTAAATATTCCACTATAATCTGTGAACCATCCTCAGAAAAATATGCCGAGGAAATATTTTCAACAAAAGTAGCAATAGGTTCATCAAAATCATCAATCGTATAAACAATTTCTCCACTGAAAATATCAGAAACTTCAACAATGCCTGAACCCGTGTTGCAGGTGAGCGTACCGTAACTATCGGTCTGACCGTTGTAGGTGGGTGAAATCTCGCCGGTCGCCGTGTTATAATACACACTCCACCGAGCTAATATACCGGTACCACCCTGAATCCAAAGACAAACAACGTCATCATTTATTCTTGTGATGTGAGGTTGTCTGCTCGAGGTATCATACTTAATTGTTTGATACTCTTTATCATATATCACATACTCATATCCATAAGTTACCGGCGTGTGACCTACCTGATAACACAAATTGCTTTCTGCAAAAATAGGCTTAAAATACTCACGCAAACTATCATAAATGCCTTCACATTTATAAACCTTGTCATAATCATTATCTATAATTATATGATCTTTTTCATCCACACACAAATCGAGCCCATCCTCATAGGGATTGTAAAAATCAATGTAAATTTGGTTATATGATACTTCCTTTTCTGTAACTTCCTCTATTTCATATTGATTTAAAGAATTGTAAAAATCTTCAGGAATACGATCATATCCGTTACTGAAAAAATAAATTTTTCCATCAACGGATACCGTTGCCTGAGTACACCTTGCGGACGAAATATTTTTACAGGAAACAACCAAATCCTGCAAGGTCTGTTTTTCGGCTACATGCGAACAACAGCACAAGCTCAGAAACAAAGCAATTACAAGCAGAACTGCTGTTTTTCTCATAATTTCACCAACCCTACCCCCAAAATGCAAAAAAGACCCCTAACTTAAAAGTCAGGGGTGATTTTCTTATTCAAGCGGAATGCCTGCTGCGAATGTGCCTTTTCTTTCAGCGTATTCTTCGTCAGTCATCTTAAGGATTTCGATACCGAGGATGATACCCTTAATTGCATTGATAATACCGATAATGCCGCAAGAAACGAAGCAGAGAACAATTCTTAAAATACCTGCTTTAACCTGACCCTGTAAGAAACAAGGAATGCCGTAGCAGTTAAAAAGAATTGTTAAAACGCCAAATAAAACTCTGTTGTCCATGACAAAATCTCCTTTTTTGTATTGTAATTGTATGATACTACCGCACTCAAAAAAAGTCAATACTATACTCGTTTTTTGTTAATAATATACAAGTTCAAAGAGCAGTTTTTATTCTATAAAACAATATTATTTCAAGGGTGAAACGTTAAGATTTTCATCAGCAATCATAAACTGAGGATACTGTGAGAAGGTCTTTACGTTGGGCTGAACGTCGCTTTCAAGAAGTGTAAAGGTAAATTCGCTGAAGCCTGTGCCGTAATCTGCCGCAACGTGGGGTGCGTCCTTAACAAACCAAGTGGTTTCGGGGAACCAAGCGGTAGACGCATCAATAACCTTGTCGGGTGAAACACTTGCATAGGGAGCACTTGCAAGCTGGTCCGCAGTAAGAATTTCTCTTAAGGGTGCAACGGTAGCAAAGTTTGACGTAAGCTCTGTTTCAAGAACGCCGTCACCGTTTGCATTTGCCTTTGCATGTACGGGAGCAAGTGTGCCGTTGTAGTTAGAAACGAAAGAGATTTTAACGCCGTTTTCTTTAGCGGCAGTAAGAGTTTCCTCCGTAGCAAAAACAAAATTCTTTGTTTCCTCAATTTTTTCAAGCAACACGGGGTATTCCTCCTCGTGACCACCGAAAATTGTTTCAACACCGCCCTCGAAGGACTCATCGGGGCAAAGTGCCCAGAAGCCGCAAAGAGTACCGAAGCAATCACGAAGAACTCTGTCGTTTACCTCGTCATAGCTGTCAGCAACAATGTCGTTAGCTATTTTGGTAAGGGTGTCAAATACGCCCATACTGTCAAAAATGCTTAAGAACAATTTCATAAAGATATTGTTGTCAGTAGATTCATATATAAGGTTAAGAAGAATATCCGTATCAAAAACGATTCTGCCGTTAAGTGCCTCACCGCAAACGTAAGTACCGTTCTGTGCACCTGAAAGGTAAACAACGGAATCAAGGCTATCACCACCGTAATAGTACATATATGCAGTAGTTACCATACCGCCCATAGAAGCACAGATGATGTTAACCTTATCCTTACCGCTATCGCTTTTTGCAGTATCAATAAAGCCCTTAAGCTCCTCTGCAAGAAGAGCGGGTGTTTTACGCCAGTCGTAAGTGAAGTAATAGGTGTTTTCTGCACCGTATCTTTCAACTGCGGTTTTAACAATGCCGGGCTCGCCGCCATCAGTAAGACTTGCAACGAATTCGGGGTGGTTTGCCATTGAGCCGGGGTACTGCACCATAGAAATGGGCTCTACGGAATTACCCTCGTTATCGCAAGCAAGGGGTGAAAGAATTTCGTAAGCTACGTCCATAGCCGTATCCATAACGATATCCTCGTTAATAACCTCTAAACGAGCCATAAATGACTGCATTAAAAGAGGGAACAACGTGGTTAAATCCACACTCAATGCCTTGGTGCCATCCTCATAGGTAAGACCTGCAAAGTCGATACCCCTTACAATAACCACGGGGTTGCCATCGTAATTTGTAGTTGTCTGGCCCTGAGCAAATACAGGAATTGTAATAGAGAAAACCATTACAATAGCTAATACTACAGAAACTATCTTTTTCATCCTTATTCTCCTTAAACAAAAAGTTTATACTAAATCATTATACTGATAAACCTTAACATAATCAACTATAAATTGTGCTTCCTGCGAAAAAACATTGGCTCTTTCAGATGGAATACCATTTTCACCCTTCATTTCCACAGAAAGAATGAGGTATTCCTCGTTCTGACTCACACCACCAAAGTCTGTGCGGAAGGTTTCGACACCATTTATATAGAAAATATATTCATTCTCGTTCCATTCAAGCCCGTAGGTGTTAAATTCCTCATAGGGATTATTATCAACGTAATTCTTCTCGGCACCCATAGCCTTGTGTGCCTCACCGTATCCGTCGTAATGAAGGTTGCTTGTAACGGCATTGTTCAACAAATCACCGTAACAATCACTTTCGAAAATATCAATTTCCGTACCGTCGGTTCCCGTGCCGTTTTCGTTATAAACACCGTCATTCATAAGCCAGAAGGCACTCCATATATCCGCACCCTCGGGAAGAATGCAACGGCACTCAAAATAACCGTATTTCTGACTGAAGCCGTTTGGTGCATCGGTATCCGTATCAATACCTGCACTGTACCAGCCTGCACCCTTGCCACCCATACCGTCTTCAAGGTATTTAACTGGAATTATAAGGTTACCGTCCTCGGTGTAAGCAAGATATTGGTTCCAATAGCTTCCCTTTCGGGCCTCGGAAGTATTACCGTACTGATAATGCCCCGACCAAACGCTACGGTCAAGCTCACCCTCAAACTCCTCGCAGAAGGTCAAGGAAAACTTTTCCTGCTCAACGGCGTTTCCGCTACCCGGAAGGGACGGAACATTAAGAAATGAGGAAATCAGCACCATAATTGAACTGAAAAAAGCAATTATGCTCTGAAAAACGTCACTCACTGACAGCCCTCCTTATTTAAGCTCACATTATTTATGCCTTATTTTTATAAATGTCTGTTATTTTGTAGATACCACAAAGGTCATTCTTTCCTGAATGCTTTCGTTACCATGACCCGAGCCGAAGCCACCATGGTCCGAGGTAAGTATAATAAGCCAATCCTCCTGAGCATAGGATGCTCTTCCTTTTATTGCATTAATCGTTTCAAGGGCGTATGCATCTGCTCTGACAAAGGCTTCCTTATACCTTGGATTATTGTATGAAAAGCCGTAATCGTGACCCGTTGAATCTGTGGGCTCATAAATAACGAAAATAAAGTCCTGACAATTTTCCTTGCTAACGGCATCAAGGGTATATTCTAAGGATTTTTCATCATTATCACATTTATTAAATGTAACCGCAAGGTTGTTGTCCTCACAATATTTCATTTCGTCAACATATGTAGCCTCGTCTCTTGAAAAATGACCTGCCCAACGTGTAACGAAAAGAGAGCTTTCAGCCTTGCCGTCCTCTACAAGAGTGGTAAGAAGCGTTTTAGGCTCAACGCTTTTCACAATATCATTTGCCGTAATACCAGTTTTATCCGCCCACTCGCCTGTAAGAATTGAGCACCAGCCGGGAGCTGTTGAAGTATCCTGTGTGTTCTTCTCAGGATAATTAACACCGCCACAATAGGCAAGCTTAAGTGATGCGCCCTCAGCCACTAACGAAGCAATAGCGCTGTTTTCCGACTGTATTTCGTTAAGTATATCTGCCCTGCAACCGTCATAGCCGATAACAATCGCCTTCTTTTCGGTTTTACCCTCAGGAAGCGCCGAGTTAAAATGCTCATTTATAATCCCATACAAATCGGTTTGAGGCATGGCGGTTTCGATCGTATTTTCGTAATTAACCGCTTCTACATTTGTTCTGTATACATCCTCGGTATCCTTGAAATCAACTATGAATTTAAAAGAATTCCAGGCGATTGCTCCGCCCACAATACTCACAACAAGAACAACCGCAATAATTACTACTGCTATTTTCTTCTTATTCATAAAATCACCTCAATAAATTTTTTACCAAGTTACGTATTCATTAAAAACCTTTTTGCCGCTATTGTCAATTGCTTCAATAAAAACATCATTTTTGCCAAAGGTAACAAAGGATGCAACGTATTCGCCATCAGAGTGTCCGCCAACAATATAACCCGACAGATCAGGATATGTCTGCGTCATAGCCTTTTCCTTTTCGTCACCCGTACCTAAAAATCTGCATTGGTGAAGGTGACCCGACATAATAAGCCTTGTGCCAAGGCGGTCAAGCTCGCCCCATCCTGCAAGGGACAACTCCTCTTCAATATCGCTGATTGCCCACGAATGGCACAGAGCAACTACCCTGTCACTGTTAACCTCAACGGTCTTAAGCCATTCAAGCATAGCCTCACGGTATTTTTTATATTCCGTCATACCGCCGTATTCGGGGTGTGTGTCAACCTTATCCTCGCCACTGTCAAGCACCACAAAGGAAACCCCGCCCATATCGGCAGTATAATAAAACTCCTCAAGACCTAAGGCATCAAGAATTTTGCCTGCATATTCACCACGGGTTTCGTGGTTGCCCCTGGCATAAATCACGGGCTTTGCTCCCTTTGAAAGCTCACCCGCAAAATTAACAACGTTGCTCACAACCTGCTCCTCAAAATCCACACCGGGCGTAGCATCGCCCAACAGGATAATTGCATCGTAATCCCCTCCGTGAGAAATTGCATCAAACGCCAATTCGGTATAGGTATGCCAGTCAGAAATCACAAGGCATCGCATATTATCCTTTTTTACAGGTGTGAATTTATATACTTCGGAGGTAATAGCCTTACCCGTGTGACTGCCGTAGCTGTATTGCTCCATAACTCTTTGGGAGCCGATTTTGTAAGTGTTATTTTCAAGATGCTCGTAGGGTATGTTTATACTGTGTATTTTACTGTCGCTTTTTAATCTACCGCCGCTTTCGTCAAAAATTTTGTAATTCTTACCGCCGTAGCTGTATTCAACAAAGCCCGTGCCGTATTCGTTGGTAGAAAAAACAACGCTGTAATCCCTGCCCGTATCAATAACCATCGGATGGGACGTAAGCCTGAATGGCGTAAGTGGGAAAAGGTTGAATGCTACAATAACAAGCGTTACTGCTAAAGCTACCGCTACAACACCCTTACGGGCTTTATCCTTAATAAAACCGAGAAAAAGCGCAAGAATCGGAACGGTGCCGAAGAAAAATGCATTTACAAGTGACTTTTTAAGGTAGAGAAGATAGCCCTCCTTAGCCTCGCCCCTGCCGCTTGACATAGCGAAAACCAACGCCACAATAAAAATAAGCAGCGTAACCACATACTCTGTAATGCATATAATTTTAAAAGCTTTTTTGTTACAGACAGCCTCGTTCTTAAGCCGAATAAAGAGCAAGACCCCAAGAACCACACAATTAAGAATCATCACGTAAAGAAGCCCGAAGGTAAAGCTCTCCATATCCACCATAATATCAACAAAAACCCATGTCGCCCTTGCGGCATAGTAGATAACAGGTGAAACAACCGACAAGATCAGTAAAAACCACGTTAGCAAAGGCTTTCCCCAAAAATCTTTTATCCTTTTCATTTTATCCTTCCTTTATCTGCATTTGCTCCTTGTAATATTTACGCACGGTTATAAATGCACCGATTACGCAATAAAGGGCATAAACACCATATATCAGATACGTTAATTGACTTATGTCGTTCATAACCATCTGTATATTCAGGAAAAGCCCCAAAACCGCTTGTATAATCCACAAATAAGTGTATTCAATATAGGCAAGCATCGTAAGAACGGGAATAACAAAACCAAAAATAAGGGTAATACTGTCAAGCACCGCATATTCATATTTCAAAAAATGAAGCACTGCCGCAAGACCCGCCCACAAGGCAAGCCCGCAAAGGGATAAAATGATGCGTACACTTTTTGACATTCTCTTAAAAACAACCGTTTTGGTCTTTTTATATGCGTTTTTCTTCCAGTTAAAAAAGGTCATAAGCTGTAACGGAAAGCTGAAAAGAAAAGCCGAAGCCGCCGAGCCGTAAACACCCATACATACGTAGGTCACGGTGTATAAAACCGCATTACACGCCCCTATAAGAGCACCCACACGGTTAGCCTCGGATTGAAAGGACATAACGAAAAGGGAAACAAACAAGGGTATCATCAGGTAAAACTTCTGCTTTGTTAAAACACCTGCCGCAAGTATGGCTATACCCGTAAGTATAATTATAATAATCTTTGATTTTTTCATTCAATCACCACTTCAAGGGTATAGTATCATAAAAGTCGTTGGTTTTCAATCGGCTTTGCTGAAAACCCTAATTCAAACAAACTATTTACTTATAATAAAACAAGTAGTATAATATTTCAGTAAACTCCCGAAAGGACTTGATAAAATGACTTTTAAAATTATCGGCATAGCATTACTTGTTGTGCTTGCAATTATTGTGTTGCTTCTTGTTGTTGCCGCATTAAAGGCGGTAAAAATCAAGGCGAAGCCCAACACAAATGCTCCCGCCATCAATCCCACCGAGGATGAGGCAAACGATTACGCGCAGAAGCTTTCCGAAATGATAAAGGTTCCCACAATTTCTTTAAGAGGTAACGAGGACCTTACTCAGTTTTATAAGCTTCACGAGGTTATGAAAGCTAACTTCCCCCTTATTTTCTCAAAGCTTGAATGCACCGAAATTGAAGGAA
>JAFYLQ010000041.1 GCA_017550105.1 Clostridia bacterium
CTCGCTTGATACTATATCACGCTTTATAGTTAGTAGTATAATAAAAGCAATGGGAAGTCCTCTTGTGGTACCCGAAATTGTTTGCTCGTTGTTCACTTCGCACAATTTTGACCGCTACGCCAACTCACACTCCCTTCATCGTCCACAGGACGCGGTCGTGTTCCTTGCCCCTGAAGCAGGGAGGCGAGGCTTCGCTTTACTTTTACATTGTCTATAATTCGGCGAAGCCCCGATAATTTTGCATTCTGCATTTTGCATTTTGCATTAAAAAAACAACCTCCGAAGAGGTCGTTTTTTACCACTCAAATTCAGGTCGGGGGTTGTCCACGTACTGTGCGGCTTTTAAAAGGAAGCGTCTTACGGGCTCAATTTTTCTGACGTAGAATATAAGCAAGTCCGAAAATTCTTCAAAACCCCCTATATCCTCATCGGGAATAAAATAAATCAGTTCCCAATTTTTGTGCTTGATGTACTCTGCCGCAGGGTCATCTGCCGAAAAGCCACGAGGCATTGATTTTAATTTATCGCCACCGATAGTGAGACCGCTTTCGTCAAGAGCCTCACAAAGCTCATCATAATGAAGTGAAATATATTTTCTTATATTATTCATTTTGGTTGTGGTTTCGCACCAAAGACCCGTACCGAAGCAGGAGCCGTTGGGCGTAACACTAAGAAAATAGCCAATGGGAAGCCACGATTTTCGGTCGGCGGCAATATATGCCCTGAAAGCAGGGTTATAGGGCGGGCCATTCTTGTGAAAGCGCATATCACGTGCTATGCGGTACATCCACTCCCTTGGCTCCATATACATAATGGATTTGCCGATATCCGGTGCTTCCTCACTAAGCCTGAAGCGGAACGTATCGAGGAAAGCAAGAAAATCCTTACGTGCTACCTCGTATTCATCGTGATTATTATGAAACCACGTGCGGTCGTTATTGGCACGAAGTTCACCCGAATATTTTAATATATTTTTAAAATTCTTTTGTGCGTTAATTTTTATCACCTATTAAATAAATATTAAGGTTAATTTATCATAGCGACCATTAAAATGCAATATAATATTGACAACAAACATTGATTTAAAGTAAAATTATTATATAAACTATATAGCAAAGAGGTTATTTCACATGGCAGTTTTTAAACCCTTTAAAGCATTAAGACCCACTCCCGACTACGCTTCAAGGGTAGCGGCACTCCCCTACGACGTTATGAATAGCGAAGAGGCTAAGGCAATGGTCGAGGGTAACCCCTACTCATTTTTGCATATAGACAAGGCAGAAATAGATTTACCCGAGGGCACTTATTTATACAGTGACGAGGTTTACGCTAAGGCGGCGGACAACCTTAATAAATACGAGGCAGACGGCATTCTTAAATCCGACGAGGCACCCTGCTTTTACGTTTACCGCCAGATAATGAACGGCAGAGAGCAAACGGGTCTTGTTGGTTGTGCGGACGTTGATGATTACATTAACAACCGCATTAAAAAGCATGAGCTTACCCGTGCGGACAAAGAGGCAGACAGAATCCGCCACGTTGACACCTGCGACGCTAACACGGGCCCCATTTTCCTTTGCTACAAGGGTCAGAGTGAGATTGATAATATAATCAACGATTATAAAAACGGCACACCCGTTTACGATTTCGTTACCGATGACGGCATTGCTAACACCGTATGGGTTATTGATGATGGAGCAGTTTGCGGGAAGCTTTCCGCATTACTTTCACAGGTTGGCGACTTCTACATTGCAGACGGACATCACCGTTGTGCATCCGCAGTAAACGTTGCTAAAATGCGCCGTGAACAGAACCCCGATTATAACGGAACCGAGGAATTTAATTTCTTCCTTGCGGTGCTCTTCCCTGCCGAAAGCCTTGAAATTATGGACTATAACAGAGTTGTTAAAGACCTTAACGGATATGGTGAAGATGAATTTATTGCTAAAATATCCGAGTGCTTTGTTGTTGAAAACGCCCCCTGTGACGGTGCATACCACCCCGAAAGCAAGCACACCTTTGGTATGTATATGAACAACAAGTGGTATAAGCTTACCGCTAAAGAAGGCACCTTTGATGACGGTGACCCCGTTGACAGACTCGACGTTTCAATTTTACAAAAAAATCTGTTGACCCCCGTGCTCAACATCGGTGACCCCCGAACCGATAAGCGAATCGACTTTATCGGCGGTATACGCGGACTGGGTGAGCTTGAAAGACTTGTAAACGGCGGTATGGCAGTTGCTTTCTCTATGTACCCCACCACCCTCGACGACCTTATGGACATTGCGGACGCTAATATGATTATGCCCCCAAAATCCACATGGTTCGAGCCCAAGCTTTTAAGCGGATTGTTTATTCATAAGCTTGAAACAAAATAAAATTTCACCCCTTGGTTTTGAAGCCAAGGGGTGATTTGTTATCGGTAAATTTATTTAATTGGGATGTTCAGATACTCGACCAATTCTATCGCAACACAGCCACGTGATTGGTATCCTATTTGCTTTATTTTTTTACATTTTTCTTAACAAATGCTGCCTTTGTCTTCTTAACCGATTTTAACTTAATTTTACTTTGGTCGTGAACGGTTCTCAAACAAGCTAATTCAGAGGGAAGCTCATTCAGTATACGTTTACGATTTTTGGAATATGTAACAAAACGGATAATCGAAAGAACTGCAAGTGCAACAAAAGCCAAAGAGAATACCGCCATTATCAACACAAACGCTATGTCGGGAACCTTGTCCACCAATGTTGCAGCCACTACTGAAGCGAGTACAAATACCGCGCCGACAGGAATAACAAACGGAAGTACACTCTTTTTATATTCTTTTCCTATTTCAGGATTTGCCTTAAAATAATCATCTAATTTTTGTGTAAATATATCTATATCCTTTTGCAAACTATCGATTTCATTATCATATTCCATCAATGCTTTTTTGGTTGTAGGTAGGTTATTAAATTCATTTTTGAACTTGTTTAAATAACCCTTCTGCATATCTATAAACGGAGATTTTGCAGCTTCATGAACCTCCTGCTCGACATAAGATTTACCTTTCTTTACTTGACGATAACCAGCATTGTATTTCAGTGAAGAAACACCCAATTCACAAAGCTCAATACCTTGTTCCAAACAAATCCTCTTTTTTGCCTCGAAGGTAGGGTGAGCAATCATCATTTCATCTGTAATGAGGTCTGAACACAACACACATAAACCTGACAAGGTAGCAACAATAGAAAAAGTGTTATTTACGGCAGCAAGATTCGGATAAACAAATCCCTTTGAGCGACTACAATTCAACTCATATTTAGACTGGATAAACGCTAATAATTCAGAGAAAACACGAAAAGTATCTCTGTCTATATCATCAGAAAACTTATTGATCATTTCGCTTGAGGTTTTAACTGCTTGTTCTAGTTCACTTACCCTTGACAAGGAAAGGTGTGCAGCACACAAGCCTTTACGGAAAGCAATGTGAGCATTATTTATATCGCATTCCAAAGCAGAACAACAGTAATTATAGCATTCATCGTAATTGCCTGCGGAGAATGCTCGGTCTGCAAGAGTAATAGAATTGCTTAATTTTTTGCTATCGTCTACTTCAACTATACCGCTATGCTCAACTTTTATTTTTGCAATTTCCTCTTTGATATGAATTGCACCACCGCAGTACATACAAAAGCCTTTTTCAAAGTTATCATCCATTTGAATTTGACCACCACAAGTAGGACACTTAATATTTTGTATCGCCATTTTAAACCCTTCTTATATAAAATTAAAGACGTTATTATGTTAATCCACTTTTTAATTATGTACCTTTTAATAGCTTTTTTCCATTCGCAAATATTACAAATTTCGAGGGTGTTTTTTGACGGAAACAGCGTATGTTTGGTTGTTCTTGGGAACTGAATAATAAAAGCAAGAAAACTCCCCACCACCGCTTATATAATTTGTTTATACAATGACTGATTGGGACCTTCCACCACTCCGACCAACTTATTTTTAAAACATAGTTTATTTTCACGCTTGATACTATATTGTTTCATCAAATTTATTTCAAGGTGGTCCCCCTTCCTCCCGCAAGCGGCAGGAAGGTTGGGCTTCGCTTTACAACAACTCTATCTTATAATCGGCTTTGCCCCTCAACTTGCCACTTGCCAATTGCAACTTGCAACTTTAAATTTTGGAAGCGAAGCTTCCCGGAAATTCCGCATTACGAATTATGAATTACGAATTTTTAGGACCCTCCACCGTCTGACGACGGTCCCCCTCCCTCCTAAAGCAGGGAGGCAAGGCTCTGCCCCTTTAATTACAAATTGAAAAATCTCCACTCACAACAAAGCTGAAGTGAGTGGAGTTGATTTTTTAATAATCAATTATTTAATTACTGCTTCTTCCCAGCTGTCGTAGGGGTCGATGCCGAAGATTTTTGCTACTGTGGGAGCAACGTTAGCAAGACCGAATGAGCCTTCCTTCATTTCGTAAGCGTTTTTGCTGTAGATGATGAAGGGAACCTCGTTAAGAGAGTGAGCAGTTCTGGGTGCGATGTTGCCCTTTTTATCTTTTTCGAGCATTTCATCTGCATTACCGTGGTCGGCAGTAATAAGAACTGTTACGCCGCATTTATCCGCAACCTTAAGAACTCTTGCAAGACCAAGGTCAACTGCTTCAACTGCAGTAATTGTTGCGTCAAGGTTACCTGTGTGGCCAACCATATCACCGTTGGGATAGTTGCAACGGATAAAGTCGTATTTGCCGCTTTCCATAGCCTCGATAACTGCATCTGTAACCTCTGCAGATTTCATCCAGGGTCTTTCGTCAAATGAAACCTTGTCTGAGGGGATTTCCATATATGTTTCAAGCTCTTCTGAGAACTTGTCGCTCTTGTTACCGTTCCAGAAATATGTTACGTGACCGTATTTCTGAGTTTCAGAAACCGCAAACTGATTCATACCCTTTGAAACGAGAAGCTCTGAAAGTGTATCCTTGATTTCGGGGGGATTAACAAGGTAACGCTCGGGAAGCTTAAGGTCGCCGTCGTACTGAAGCATACCTGCATAAACAACGTCGGGCTTTGCGCCTCTGTCAAAGTATGTGAATTCATCGTTATCGAATGCCATACTAAGCTCAATTGCACGGTCACCACGGAAGTTGAAAAGAACAACACTATCACCGTCGTTGATTGTGCCAACGGGTTCACCGTTTTCAGCAATAACAAAGGGAGGAAGGTCCTGGTCGATGATGCCGTCATTTTCTGCACGGTAGGTTTCAATAGCCTCAGTTGCAGTTGCAAACTGTCTGCCGATACCCTTAACGTGAGTATCCCAACCAACCTTAACCATATTCCAGTTAGCTTGATAACGGTCCATTGTAACAACCATACGACCGCCGCCTGAAGCAATTTTGCCACAGAAGGTGTCGTCGTTAAGCTCTGCGAAAGCGTTTTCGAGCTGTTCAACGTAAACAAGACCTGATGTTGCGGGAACGTCACGACCGTCAAGAAGAACGTGTGCGCGAACGTTCTTTACGCCGTCTGCCTTAGCCTTTTTAACCATTTCAATAAGGTGTGAAATGTTTGAGTGAACGTTACCGTCGGAAAGAAGACCGATAAAGTGGAGTGTTGAAGCCTTTTCAACGCAGTTACCTGCAACCTCTTTCCAAGCGTCGGAAGCGTAGATTTTGCCGGATTCGATGGACTCGTTAACGAGCTTTGCACCCTGAGAATAAACCTGACCGCAACCAAGAGCGTTGTGACCAACCTCGCTGTTACCCATATCGTCATCAGAGGGAAGACCTACCGCTGCACCGTGTGCTTTAAGGCGTACGTTGGGGCATTCCTTAAGAAGCTTGTCAAGAACAGGTGTGTTTGCAAGTGTAACTGCATCACCGAGGCCTGTTTTTGAGTAGCCGATACCGTCCATTACGACGAGAAGTATTTTTTCAGACATAATATAATTCTCCTTTTACAGAATTATAGGGCAGACGAAAGTCTGCCCGTAATTATTTAGAATTAAACAGAAGCCGCTTTAACGATAACTGAGAAATCCTGAGCCTTAAGTGATGCACCGCCGATAAGACCGCCGTCAACATCAACCTGAGCAAGGAGCTCTGCTGCGTTAGCTGCATTCATTGAACCGCCGTACTGAATTGTAACACGGCTTGCACATTTGGGGCAATAGATTTCACCAAGAACCTCACGGATTGCATGGTTAACCTCATTTGCCTGCTCTGCAGTTGCAGTTTCGCCTGTACCGATAGCCCAAACGGGTTCGTAAGCGATGATGATTCTGTCAAGCTCTTCGTTAGAAACGCCCTGAAGAGCAATCTTTGTCTGTGAGCGAACAACTTCCATTGTAACGCCTTTTTTACGCTCGTCAAGAAGCTCACCAACACAGAGGATTACTGTAAGACCGCTGTCAAGAGCAGCACGTACACGCTTGTTAACAGTTTCGTCAGTTTCACCGAAATACTGTCTTCTTTCGGAGTGACCGATGATTACGTACTCAACGCCGATAGCCTTGAGCATGGGTGCAGAAACCTCGCCTGTGAAAGCGCCGCTTTCTGCCCAGTGGCAGTTTTCAGCACCGATTTTGATGTTTGAACCGGCTGCTGCTTCCTGTGCTGCAAAGATGTCGATGTAAGGAACGCAAAGAACTACGTCACAATCAGCATCTGCAACGAGGGGCTTCATTTCGTTGATGATAGCCTTAGCTTCATCGGGAGTTTTGTTCATTTTCCAGTTACCTGCGATAACTGCTTTACGAAGTGATTTATCCATAAGTTTTTACCTTTCTTTAATTAGGAATTAGGAATGTGGAATTAGGAATTTCGGGGCACTGCGTGCCGATTATAATGCTTGATTAAGTTCAGCCACACTGAAGAAAAACAGTAAAAGAACTACCCACCACCAAAAGCATTGCTTTTGGTCCCCCTCCCTTTTTTGCGTTGCAAAAATGGGATGATAGGCTTCGCATTACCGAAACTTTTCACTCTACACAAACTATCTGAGATGTGATAAATAATAGTTTATGTGCAGTTGGCGTTTTATCTGCCCCGAAGGTGTATACAGATACTCCGAGTGAGAAACGCCTACACTCTACGCAAAATCTCTGTAGAGAGATAAATAATAGAGTGTGCGTAGTTGGTGAGTTAGCGACCCCGAAGCGTATAAGGATACGCGAGTTCGGGTCGGTAACTCGACAAATACGTGCGCTATATTATTTATCGTTTACTGCTTCGATGCCGGGGAGAGCTTTACCCTCAAGGAACTCAAGAGAAGCACCGCCACCTGTGGAGATGTGAGACATCTTGTCGCCGAAGCCGAGTGTGTTAACAGCTGCTGCAGAGTCGCCGCCACCGATGATTGTTGTAGCGTCTGTTTCAGCAAGAGACTTAGCAACTGCAATTGTACCCTTTGCAAGAATGGGGTTCTCGAACACGCCCATGGGTCCGTTCCAAACAACTGTTTTAGCTGATTTAACAGCATCTGCATAAAGCTCAGCAGTCTTAGGACCGATGTCAAGGCTCATCATATCTGCGGGAATCTTGTCAGCGTCGCAAACCTGAACTTCGATTTCTGCATCGATGGGGTTGGGGAATTCCTTTGTGATTGTAACGTCGATGGGAAGAAGAATCTTAACGCCCTTTTCCTCTGCCTTAGCGAGCATATCCTTACAGTAGTCAATCTTTGTTTCGTCAAGAAGAGATGTACCTACGCTGTAGCCCTTAGCAGCAAGGAATGTGTAAGCCATACCGCCGCCGATGATAAGTGTATCAGCCTTGTTAAGAAGGTTTTCGATAACGTTGAGCTTGTCAGCAACCTTTGCACCACCAAGAATGGTAACGAAGGGTCTCTGGGGATCCTCAACAGCGTTGCCGAGGTACTTAAGCTCTTTACCCATAAGGTAACCAACAGCAGCTTCTTCAACGAAGGAAGCAACACCAACTGTTGAGCAGTGTGCTCTGTGAGCAGCACCGAAAGCGTCGTTTACGTAGATATCGCAAAGAGAAGCAAGTTCTTTTGAGAATGCTTCGCCGTTCTTTGTTTCTTCGGGGCGGAAACGAGTGTTCTGAAGAAGAACAACGTCGCCGTCTTTCATTTCAGCAACTGCCTTTTTAGCATTTTCGCCAACAACAACGTCATCTGCTGCAAAAACAACATCCTGACCGAGAACCTCGGTAAGTCTTTTTGCTACGGGAGCAAGAGATTCCTTTTCGTTGGGGCCGTTTTTAACCTTGCCGAGGTGTGAGCAAAGGATAACCTGTGCACCGTCAGCAATAAGCTTTTTGATTGTGGGGAGTGCCGCTGTAATACGGTTTTCGTCAGTGATAACGCCATCCTTAAGCGGAACGTTAAAGTCGCAACGAACGAGAACCTTTTTGCCTTTTGCGTTGATATCATCAACAGTTTTTTTGTTTAAAAGACCCATGATAATAACTCCTTTTGTTTGTTAATTTTTTACCGAATAATATTTTATACTAAAAAGCCTGTTTTTTCAAGTGTATTTGCTATTTTTTGACATATCATTTTGAACATTCTTTTGCCCCACCGAACCTATATTTTTGTAGATTTAAGTTAAACGGACATTTTTTCACGTATTTCCTTTAAAATTTTCTTTTCCCTACGTGAAACCTGCACCTGCGACATACCCAATTCACGAGCCACCACTGCCTGAGTTTTGGACTTGTAATAACGTAGCTTTATAATGTTGCGGTCGTTCTCGGAAAGCTGAGAAATGCACTGGTCAAGGCAGAGCCTTTCGGCAATTTTTTCTTCCTCGCTATCCACGGGTATATCGAACTGCTTACCCGCTTCATCCTCGGGTGAGGTAAGGGAAACCACGGGCTGAAAAACCATAAGAAGCTGACTTGCTTCACTGACACTGAGGCTCACAAAATCCGCTATTTCCGTCAAAGTAGGCTCACGGCCGAGCCTTTCGGAAAGCAGATTTTTCTGTTGCCAGATTTCACGGGAACGCTCCTTCATACTGCGACTGACCTTAACCGTACCGCCGTCACGGAAAATACGCTTTATTTCGCCTAAAATGGCGGGTACGGCGTAGGTAGAAAACACGTAGCCAAGGCTTTCATCAAAGCCGTCAACGGCTTTTAAAAGCCCCACACAGCCCGCCTGAAACAAATCGTCATACTCCACTCCCCTGTTTTTGAATTTAGAGGCACAGGCGTGAACAAGCCCGAGGTTTTGTTCAACCATTTTTTCACGGGCGGTCATATTAATTTTCCTTTGATTTTTTTATCAATGGTAACGGTTGTGCCTACACCAACCCTTGAGCGTACCAAAAGCTTATCAGAAAAGCTTTCCATAACGGAAAAGCCCAGACCCGAGCGGTCACCCCCAAGACTTGTGTACAAAGGCTCCATAGCCTTTTCAATATCGGGAATGCCGCAGCCCTTATCACGTATTTTTACACGTACAACTCCCTCCTCAAAAACGGTGCAGGTTATGTAAATTTTGCCGATGGTATTGCGGTAGGCGTGAACTATGCAGTTAGTAACCGCTTCACTTACAACGGTTTTTATATCACCCATTTCCTCAACGGTCATATCAAGCTGAGTGGCAAAGGCAACCACCGCCACACGTGAAAAGCTTTCGTTTACGGACCTGCTGTCAAAGGTCATTTTTAACTCGTTAATCTTTTTCATAGGTTAATTCATCCTTCTTTTCTGTAATTTTATTTATGGGTGCAAGTTTTTCGATACCCGACATTTTCATTATTCTGTAATCTCGCTCACTAAGGTTATCCACACGGATATTTTTGCCCTTAGAATTTGCAAGGCGGTAACGCCCCATTACAAGACCCACCCCCGAGCTATCCATAAAGGTAACACCCGAAAAATCAAGCACCAAAACTCTGAACGCCTCGTTCATAATAATTGCATCGTCAATGGCACTGCGCATCTCCGGTGCGGTGTGATGGTCAATTTCACCCTTTAAATAAGCATAGATAACGTTCGCCCTTGTTTTTATAATGACAGGCATAATTTATCCTCCTTCGGCATATAATTTCAGTTTAAATTAAGTGTACTATCCCCTTTACAAAAAACTTGTCACAATAAGACGAAGAAAAATAAAAAACGCATATCCCTATGGCTTGACCATAGGAATATGCGTTTGGGGTATTAAGTTGTGTTAATAATCTTCTATAGATATTTCAATTTCAGTTCTACAAATCGGGCACACACATTTTACATTTAAAAACTGCCATATATTTACCCTTTCAAGCAAAAACAAAAATAGATTAATCTACATACTCTATATAGGTGCTTAACACGTAGCCGCTGTAAATTTCGCCCTCATAGAACGCGTCAACCGCCCAGTAGGCACCTGTTGAGCTATCAACAACACGAAGCTCGGTACCCTCGGGAATAACCAGAATTTTATCGCTGTAATAAGAAGAGGTTTCCCTTAAAACAAGACCCGCATGGTCGGGGGTGTTGTAGCTTACGTATGCATCAAACGAAGCACCAGTAAAGGTTGAAATATACCTTTGCATAACGTAGCCCCTATATTCAACACCATCAACCACAACACTGACTAAAACGTATTTGGTCTGATATGTTTCACCTGCTTCATAAAGCCTTACAACCTCGGTTCCTTCGGGCAGAACCATTATTTTAACGCTATCATCCTCGGGTGTTTCCCTTAAATTAACACCTGCGTGTGCGGGAGTGTCGTATGTAATATAAAGGGAGTTCCCGCCGTAGTAATCCGACTGATTATATTCCTCGGTTACCTCTTGTGCCGTGTTATTGGCATCGGTGGATACGGGCTCGGTAGCTATAACACCACCGTTTTCGGTAACCTTCTCTTCGGTAATAGCCTCTGTGGTTTCCACAACCTGCACCGCAGAATCTTCATTTTTATTGAGCATAAAAATACCCGCTACGCCCACACCGAGTAAGCCGAGCACACCCATAACCACAAGTCCGATAATGATGATTATACAAAGAACCAAAGCAATAACAAGGGCAATAATTGCACCCTTGGATTTTGTTTTTTTCTTCTTTTTGGGTGGTTGAGAGTTTGGTTCAATTTTGTTGTCGTTAACTGTATTTTGATTGTTATTCAAATTATCCATATCGTTCATCTATTTGCTCCTTTCGTTAATCTACATTAAAAACATTTTTATTCGTTACTTCCAATTCACAAGCATATTTAAAACAACGATAATTTATCAATAATTCTTCTCTATTCCGCATCTGGAACACGTTTTCGTCAGAAACCCTTTAAACACACCGCCACAATGTTGACAAAGACCCTTCGAACGATATTGTGCCATTTGAGCCAAACGTTCTTTTCGTTTTTGCTCTTTTTCATAATTCTTTTTAAAAAAATAAGCACCATCAAAAGCAGATTCAGATTCTTTCATTAAATCCTCGGAAATTGTTACTGAAATAAGACTTTCGCACCCATAAAAAGCCTTATCACCAATACTTTCCACGCTATCAGGTATTGTAATTGTTGTAAGTTTTTTACAACCTCTAAAAGCGCTCTTATCTATAACCGTAACACCATCGGGAATCATATATTCCGTGTCGAGTTTGCCGGCAGGATATTGAACTAAAATAGTTTTATCTGTATTGAACAAAACACCCGCTTGAGAGCAATAACAGGTATTTCCCAAATCAACGTTTATTGATTCAAGGCTTTCGCAATCAGAAAAAGCATCTTCAGCCACATTATTCATTTGGTAAGGAATTGTGATTATTGAAAGCTTTTTGCAACCATTGAAAGCAAAGCCGCCTATACTTGTTACGCTATCAGGTATAGAAACCGATGAAAGATTTTTACAATGTTGAAAAGCGCAGTTCCCTATACGCGTTACCCCGTCGTTAATTTTAACCGAATTAAGTCTAGCATAGCCAACAAAAAGGAAATCACCTATACTTGTTTCGTTGTCAGGGATAATAACATCTGTCACTAAATCTTCGTTTATGTATAAATTGGCTCCATAATATAACGGATTGGCCGAAAATCCTTCAAAAGATATTTTACACCAAGCGCCTATATCACTTATACAAATAGATTTAAGATTAGTACAATTCTCAAAGGAATTGCAACCTATTTCAATCAAACTATCAGGAAAAACAATTGACGTAATAACACCACAGTTTGAAAAAGCTTTTTCACCTATACGTTTTACACCTTCAGGAATAATGGCATTAGCAGACAAGCCATTGTATTTTATTAACACACTATCTTCAATATCAAATTTAATTTTTATAAGTCTTTCTGCTAAGCTTTTTTTAATATCCTCATCACCAAAAGCAATTATTTTCTTGTAATTTTTATTATTCTCAAAGTCCACAGTACAAATATCAAAAGCTGATAGCTTTTTGAGTTTTAAATCAACCATCAATTTACCGAGATAAGCCTCTGCACATTCAGGATTGATATCAAGCACCTTTTCGCAATATTCATTAGCATTATTCCACTCGCCATCTTCAAGAAAAATCCCAACTCTTTTCAAAAGGGTGTCGATTGTTGCACTTGCGCCATTGCTAACAATATTAACTTCTTGAACACTCTCTTTTTTATCAATCGGCAAAGCTCTTTTGACGCTTGCTTCAAGACTGTTAAAGAACATCATATCCGTCATATCAAGAGCCTGCATGTTACTAAACTCTTCCGGGATATCATAGGCATCCATATTTTTAAAACAAGGAATGAGAACCTTTGAGGAGTCGTTGCTCATCATAGAAATGAAACGTGACCACTCATTTTTAACCCACACCGCATCATAATAATCGTACTTTGTGCCGATAGCCACCATAATCTTTGCTGAAGATAACGCCGCATATATGTAGGGTTCGTATTCCGTTCCAGCTACCCTACGCAACGAATTTCTTGCATAGAATACCTTATAACCCGTTTCGGTAAGGGCAGTATAAATATCCTGAGCGATTGAACTGTCTTCAGTGCGAGAGCCCGTTATCTCGTCCGTTTCCTTGTAACAGATGAATATATCATATGGTTCTTCGGTGGCTACAATTTCAAGAATTTTCTTTTGAATAACATCAATAGCCTTTGCCTCTTCTCGGTATATGCCTTTTGCAATAATATCCGCATTTTCACAGGCCTGTTGAAAATCCTCGTCCCTCATAATAGGGGTTGGCAATGTTCTGTGACAGGTTGGAATTTTTTTGCCATCCTTGTCATCCACATACTCTATACCATATTTACAAAGTACAAGACCCCAATAAGCCTCTGACTCATCAGGAAATTCTGCTATGATATTTTCATATATTCCCGCCGCCTTATCAAACTCACTTTTAAAACGAAGATTATTTGCCCTATTGAACAAAGAGAATTTCTTTTCGTCGTCAAAGGTAGGAATGGTCTGATTTGTTCCACAATATTCGCATATTGCAACAGTTTCATGATTATTAATTTCTAATGCGCCACCGCACATTTTACACTTAAAAACCGCCATAATTTCCCTCTTATCAAATATAAATATACATTATAATTATGAACTTTTTTGTGTTGTAATTCCATTCGCAAATATGACAAATTTCGAGGGAGTTTTTTGGCAACAAAAAAATCCGTCTGTTTACAGACGGATTTTTAAGTTATTTCGTCATTTTCTCTTGTTTAACCTTATGGTCGATTACGTGGCGTGAAGCAAGCTCCCTTTTTATATCGTCAACGGAAATACCCATTTCAATCATAAGCACAATAACGTGGTACATAAGGTCAGAAATCTCGTAAATTGTTTCCGCTTTATCGTCCGCTTTACCTGCGATGATAACCTCGGTACACTCCTCGCCCACCTTTTTAAGAATTTTATCAATACCCTTTTCGAAAAGATAGGTTGTGTATGAGCCCTCCTTGGGATTTGTTTTTCTGCCCTCGAGCATTTCAACAAGGCCGTCAACGGAGAATGCGGGTGCAATCTCGTCATTTTCCATAACTGTATTGAAGAAGCAGGAATTTTCGCCTGTGTGACAAGCGGGGCCGTCCTTTCTTACTCTTACGGTAAGGGCGTCCATATCGCAATCGGCGGTAATGCTAACGATGTGCTGGAAGTTGCCGCTTGTTTCACCCTTGAGCCAAAGCTCCTGTCTTGAGCGACTCCAGAAGCAGGTAAGCTTCTTTTCAAGTGAGATTGCAAGACTTTCTTTATTCATATAAGCAAGGGTTAAAACCTCACCGCTTTCATCGTCAACAACAATGGCAGGAATGAGACCCTTATCGTCAAATTTAAGCTTTTCAATATCAAACATAATTATAACCTCACAGTAATATTATTCTCGTTAAGTGTTTTCTTAAGGTCGTCAATGGTAACCTCGCCATAGTGGAAAATAGAAGCCGCAAGACCTGCACTGACACCGGGAACGGTGTTGAACAAATCAACAAAATCCTGCTTACCGCCTGCACCGCCCGATGCGATAACGAGCACGTTCACAATATCGCAAACGGCTTTGAGCATTTCGATATCGAAGCCCTTTTTAACGCCGTCGGTATCAATTGAATTGACAACAATTTCACCTGCACCGTTTTTAACGCCCTGCTTTATCCATTCAAGGGCATCCATACCGGTATTCTCCCTGCCACCTTTGGCAAAAACACAGAATTTACCATCCACCCTTTTAACGTCAACGGACAAAACAACACACTGGTCACCGTATTTTGACGCCGCCTGAGGAATCAAATCGGGGTTTCTGATAGCGCCAGAGTTTACACTGACCTTATCGGCACCGCATTTTAAAACACGGTCAAAGTCATCAAGCGTATTAATTCCGCCACCGACTGTAAGAGGAATGAACACCTTTGAAGCAGTCTCCGTAAGAATGTCGGTAAAAAGCTTTCTGCCATCGGAGGATGCGGTTATATCGTAAAAAACAAGCTCGTCCGCACCATGAGAGCTATAATACTCCGCAAGTTGAACGGGTGAAGAAATCTCGTTAAGATTTTCAAAATTCGTACCTTTAACAACAGTACCGTTACGAACGTCAAGGCAAGGAATAATTCGTTTTGTTATCATTTAGTAACCTCCAATGCCTCGTTGATTTTTATGGCACCTGCGTAATAGGCTTTGCCGATAATGGCACCGAATAAATCCATTTCGTTCAGGGCTTTTATGTCATCAAGTGACGAAACACCGCCCGATGCGATTATATTAACCGAGAATTTCTGCGAAAGCTCCTTATATAATTCACGGTTAGTGCCCTGCATTGCGCCGTCCTTTGAAATATCGGTGCAAATAACTGTTGAAACACCGATTTCCTGAAGCATTTCAAAAAATTCAAAGGTGGAATATTCGGATTTTTCAACCCAACCCTTAATAGCAACCTTGCCGTCCTTAATATCCGCACCAACGGCAATTTTGTCACCGTAGGTTGCTACGGCCTCTTTAAGAAACTCAGGGTTTGTAACTGCAGCCGTGCCGAGGATTACCCTTCTGACACCTGCATCAAGGTAGGCTTTAACCGTATCCATTGAACGGATACCGCCACCCACCTCAACGTTGAGCTTTGTGTTTTCAACAAAGCTTTTAATTATTTCAATATTGGGTGTACCGCCATCACGGGCACCCTCAAGGTCAACGGTGTGAAGCTCCGTAGCACCGCTGTTTTCAAAATCCTTTGCTATTTCAATGGGGTTTTCGGAATAAACCGTTACGGCGTTGTAATCACCCTTTAAAAGGCGTACCGCCTTACCCTCGTATAAATCTATTGCAGGAAAAATTTTCATTTTAATCTCCGATTTCACAAAATGCTTTTAATATTTTAAGACCTGTTTCACCGCTTTTTTCGGGGTGGAATTGACAACCGAAAATGTTGCCCTTGCCCACCGCCGCAGTAACGGGTATGCCGTATTCTGCAGTGGCAACAACCGACTCGTCACAATCCGTTGCATAATAGGAATGAACGAAATAAACACAATCACCGTCTTCTATATACTTAAAAAGAGGGCAATTTTTGTCTAATGATAAAGCGTTCCAGCCCATATGAGGAATATTTAACTCCGAGGGAATTTTGCCCTCAAGCGGGATAACGTTACCCTTAATAAAGCCCAGACCCTCGTGCTCACCGTACTCGAAGCCCTTGTCAAACAAAAGCTGCATACCAAGGCAAATGCCAAGGAAGGGCTTGCCGTTTTCGGCTTCGCTTCTGATAACGTCCACAAGGCCCGTTGCCCTTAATTTATCGGCCGCATCACCGAATGCACCAACACCGGGAAGGATTATTCTGTCTGCATTTTTTATAAACTCGGCATCCTTTGTTACAACCGCTTCAACACCTATTTTTTTTAGGGAGCATTGTAAGGAAAAAAGGTTACCTACACCGTAATCAATTATTGCAAGCATTATAAAACTCCTTTGGTTGAGGGTATTTCGTCCTTTGCCTTTTCATCAATAGCAACTGCCTTTTTAAGGGTTCTACCCAAGGATTTAAAGGTACCCTCTATTATGTGATGACTGTTAATGCCGTCAAGACGGCGCACGTGAAGTGTGATACCCGCATTAAATGCGAAGGCTATTACAAATTCTCTTAAAAGCTCTGTATCAAAATCCCCCACCATAGGTGCCGGAATTTTCATTCTGTAGCGAAGATAGGGTCTGCCCGAAATATCAACGGCAGTAAGAATAAGCGCTTCATCCATTGGAAGAATTGTGCTACCGTAACGGCAGATACCTCTTTTGTCACCCAAAGCCTCTTTAAATGCCTGACCAAGGGCAATACCGATATCCTCGGTGGTGTGGTGACCGTCAACCTCAATGTCACCGTCGCATTTAACCGTAAGGTCAAAGCGACCGTGCTTACCGAACAGGTTTAACATATGGTCAAGAAAACCGATGCCCGTACTGATTTCGCAATTACCCTTACCGTCAAGGTTAAGCTTTACGTAAACATCTGTTTCCGCAGTTTTTCTTGAAATTTCAGCAATACGCATTTAGTTTTCCTCCAAAATTTCTTTAACGTTATTAATAAAAATCTGCATTTCCTCAGGTGTACCAATGGTAATTCGGTTAAAGTTCTTAATACGCTCTGTTGCAAAGTGGCGTATGAGTACACCCTGTTCCTTAAGCTTTAAGTATAATTCGCCACCATCAATTTTATCAGATGTTGCGAAAATAAAGTTTGCCCTTGAGGGAAGCACAAAGAAGCCTAACTTTTCAAGCTCTGCCGTAGTCCACGCCCTTGTGTCCATTATTTTTTGGCAATTATCATCATAATAATTCTGCGAATCAATTGTGGCTGAACCTGCCGCCAAGGTAAGGCGGTTAATATTATAGGGGTTAGTGGAATATCTTAATTTATGTAAATCGGCAATAATCTCCTCGTTACCGATAGCAAAGCCAAGACGTGCACCCGCCATAGAACGGGATTTTGAAAAGGTCTGCACCACAAGAAGATTATTGTATTTATTAACCAGCTTCACGGCACTTTCGGCACCGAAATCCACGTAAGCCTCGTCAATAACAACCACGTTGTCGGGGTTAGTCGCAACGATTTTTTCGACCTCTTGAAGGCTTAAAGCAAGACCCGTGGGTGCATTGGGGTTGGCAATAAACACACATCCGTCAACGCTACAGAACTTATCGGCATCTATTGAAAAATCATCTTCAAGGGGAATCACCGTATAATCGGAGCTGTGAAGATTTGCAAAAACACTGTAAAAGCCGTAGGTTATATCGGCAAAATACACCTTTCTTCCGTTGGCACAGTAAGCTATAAATGCAAAGTTAAGTATATCGTCCGAGCCATTGGCAAGGAAAACGTTTTTGCTTTCAACACCGTATAAATCGGCAATTTTTTTAGTAAGAATCCGTCCGTCAGGGTCGGGATAAAGTCTTAAAGCCTCGGTCTCCCCTACGTTTACCGCCGCAAGGGTTTCGGGTGACGGCGGATAGGGTGACTCGTTAGTATTAAGCTTAATATATTTTTTATCCTGAGGTTGTTCCCCCGGCACGTATGCCGCAAGGGAATTATAACGCTCATCTAGGAATTTACTCATTTTATTGTATCTCCGTTTTTATTTCTCCGTTCTGATGCTTACGCTTCTGCCGTGAGCCTGAAGACCCTCTTCATTAGCGAAGCGAACAACCTTATCCGCAACCTGACAAAGAGCCTCACGACTGAAATATGAGAACTGTGTTTTCTTAACAAAATCATCAACGGAAAGAGGGCTCGAAAAACGTGCCGTTCCGCTTGTGGGAAGTGTGTGGTTGGGACCTGCAAAATAGTCGCCCAATGCCTCGGGACAGTTTTTGCCGAGGAACACGGAACCTGCATTTTTAACGTAACCCAAATATTCAAAGGGGTTGTCAACACAGATTTCAAGGTGCTCGGGTGCAAGAATATTTGAAACGTCCATTGCCTCAACAAGGTTATCTGTAACAATAATTTTGCCGTTTGTGTCAATTGAGCAACGTGCAATTTCCTGACGGGGTAAAAGCGGAATTTGTCTTTCAAGCTCGGCACTTACGCTATCGGCAAAGCTTTGGCTATCCGTAATAAGCACAGCAGTTGCCATTTTATCATGCTCTGCCTGTGAAAGCAAGTCTGCCGCAATGTGAGCGGGATTGTTAGTTGAATCGGCAACCACAAGAATTTCGCTGGGACCTGCAATCATATCGATGTCCACCATACCGAAAACCTGTTTTTTAGCCTCTGCAACAAAGGCGTTACCGGGACCTACGATTTTATCAACCTTGGGTACGCTTTCGGTACCGTAAGCCAAAGCCGCAACCGCCTGAGCACCACCGATTTTAAACACACGGTCAACCCCTGCGATTTTAGCTGCCGCAAGAATAACAGGCTTAACCTTGCCTTCCTTAGCGGGGGTAACCATAACGATTTCCTTACAACCTGCAATTTTTGCGGGAACACAGTTCATAAGAACGGACGAGGGGTAAGACGCCGTGCCGCCGGGCACATAAAGACCAACCTTTTCGATGGGTATTACCTTCTGACCGATAATAACCCCCTCTTTATCATTAATAACAAAGCTGTTGCGAACCTGCTTTGAGTGGAAGGCGGTTATATTCTCCTTAGCCTCGCGAAGGATATTCAAAAGCTCGTCATCAACCTCGTTGAAGGCGGCTTCAATTTCCTCGACGGTAACCTCAATAACGTCGTCAAGGGCACCGTCAAACTTTTTGCAATACTCAACAAGTGCCTTGTCACCGTTTTCCTTAACGTTTTTTATAATATCCTGAACGATACCCTCAACGTCAATTGTCTGTTCGCTACGCTCAAGAATTTCATCAATTGAAATCTCGTTGCGGTTATATATTTTAATCACTGTTTTTCCCTCACAATCGTAGAAAGAGCCTCTTTTAACACGTCAATTTTATCGGATTTAAATTTATAAGAGGCCTTGTTTGAAATAAGTCTTGCACTGATATTCACTATGGTTTCCTTGGGCTCAAGACCGTTTTCAAGAAGTGTTGCGCCTGTTTCAACAATATCGACAATAACGTCGGAAAGACCTAAAATCGGCGCAATCTCAATAGATCCGTTAAGCTTGATAATATCAATATCACGGCATCTGTCGGCATAATAGCTTTTTGCGATATTTTCAAATTTTGTTGCTACACGAAGGGTGCTTGTACCGTCGTCGGTAAACTCATTTTTACCCGCAACACACATACGGCATTTGCCCATATTCATATCTAAAAGCTCGTAAACGTCGGGTGAATACTCTAACAGAATATCCTTACCTGCAACGCCGATATCCGCAGCGCCACGCTCAACGTAAATGGCAACGTCCGAGGGCTTAACCCAGAAATATCTGATTTTCTTTTCGGTATTTTCAAAAATAAGACGTCGGTTTTTTTCGTGAATCTGAGGAC